>JBEVXT010000532.1:0-5679 GCA_040505955.1 Sedimenticola sp.
AATTTAGTAAACCGCTCACGCCCTAAACATCTGGGCAAAATTGCAGGGCCGTGTCCGATGATCCAACTGGGTCTTGAGTATCTTATCCCAGGCGGTACGGCAGGCGCCGGTGGAGCCGGGGGCACAGAAGATCAGCGTCTGGTTGGTGAGGCCGGCAAAGGCACGGGACTGTATTGCCGAGGCGCCGATCTCCTTCAGGGAGATGGTACGAAAGAGCTCACCAAAACCTTCAATAGGCTTCTCGATCAGCGGCGCTACCGCCTCGGGGGTGCTGTCGCGACCGGTGATGCCGGTGCCGCCGGTGCTGATAATGACATGGATCTGTGGGTCGGCGATCCAACGTGAGAAAACAGCACGCATCTCATAGATATCATCCTTGACGATCACCTTGTCGACCACTTTGTGGCCCGCCTCTTCAGCCCCCTCTTTAAACACCTTACCCGACTTATCAGTCTCTTCGACGCGTGTATCGGAGATGGTCAGTACCGCAATATTGAGCGGCACAAAACCGCTCTCATCATAATGTCCGCTCATGCTTCTCTCTCAAATCTGTATCTATTACAGGGCGTAACCAAATGCCTCTTCGAAACGAGCATCAAACGCTTCCCTGGTAAAGCTATGGTTCTGGGTGCCGGCCTGTTCGATTTTTATTGCCCCCATCAGGGCGGCAATCCGACCTGTGGTCTCCCAATCAAGATCGTTCATCAGACCATACAGCAGCCCGGCCCTGTAGGCATCCCCGCAACCTGTAGGGTCTTCCAGAGAAGTGGTTGGAGCCGTCGGTATCTCATACACCTTATCACGTGTGTAGATGCTGGAGCCCTCACCCCCGCGGGTGATAATGACAGCCTCAACATGCTCAGCCATCTGCTGTGGTGAGAGCCCGGTACGCTCCTCCATCAGCTTGGCTTCGTAGTCGTTAAAGGCGAGCCATGTAGCCTGCTCGACAAACCGCGTCAGGCTATCGCCATCGAACATCGGCATACCTTGGCCGGGGTCAAAGATAAAGGGGATGCCCCTGGCCTGAAACTGTGCCGCATGATCAATCATCCCCTGACGGCCATCCGGGGAGACGATACCGATGGTACAGTCCGCACACTCATCCACTGTCACATCGTGGGCGTTGTTCAAGGCACCGGGGTGGAAAGCGGTGATCTGATTGTCATCCTGATCAGTGGTGATATAGGCCTGGGCCGTGTAGCTGTCAGGGATGGTGTGAATATGTTCTCGGCTCACCCCTGCCTGATCCATCCAATTGGCGTAGGAGGAGAAATCTGTACCGACGGTGGCCATAGGTTTCCCTTCACCACCAAGCAGTTTCAAATTGTAGGCGATATTACCGGCGCAACCGCCAAATTCACGACGCAACTCCGGCACCAGGAAGGAGACATTAAGGATATGCACCTGCTCTGGAAGGATATGATTTTTGAACTGGTCATGAAAGACCATGATGGTATCGAAGGCCATGGAGCCGCAGATCAGCGCAGACATACTCTCCCCTATCGTTGAGAACGAAAACGCCGATCTTACACTAAGATCAGCCATCGCCGTAGCCTCTTGAACAATCCTGGAAAAAGCCGCTAAGAAAGCCAAATAAAAAACTCGTGAGGCTCACTGCCCGCTGTAGGAGCCTGTATTGAGGCCGGAGGTATCGACAAAATCAGGCAGCAAGCACTATTCAACCCAGGAGACCTTTGCATCTTTGCGTGAAAAACCCGCCCTTTAATCTACAGAGGCCAAAGCACCAGCGCCCAGACGACAGCTGCCAGCAGGATCACCAGAAAAACCGCAGCAGAGCCGATATCCTTGGCGCGGCCGGAGAGTTCATGGATCTCGCCACCAAAACGGTCAACCACTGCCTCGATAGCCGAGTTGAGCAGTTCCACCAGGGGGATCAACAGCAGGCTTCCTACCAGTAGAGCCCGTTCGATGCCGCTCTCACCTAGCCATAACCCCAAAGGCACAAGCACCAGCAGACCGATCAGCTCCTGACGGAACGCCTCCTCATGCTGGAAGCAGGCCTTGAAACCAGCCATAGAGTAACCGTAGGCGTTGATGATTCGCTGAAATCCCTTGGCGTTCTGCCCGGCCATCAGTTGCTCTCCGCCTTCCACACCAGGTCAAGCTCACGGGCGGCACGCACATCGTCGAGCCGTTTTACCGGCAGGGTATGAGGGGCGCCGGTGACCAGCTCAGGATCATTTTCTGCCTCCGCAAGTATCGCCTTCATCGCCTCGATAAAGCCATCCAGAGTCTCCCGATCCTCGGTCTCCGTCGGTTCAATCAATAGGCACTCGGGCACCAGCAGAGGGAAGTAAGTGGTGGGTGCATGAAAGCCGTAGTCCAATAGACGCTTGGCGAAGTCCATGGTACAGACACCCAGCTCTTTCGCCTGCCGTCGCAGGGTGATGATAAATTCATGGGTAGCTCTGCGCTCAGGATAGGCGGCATCAAAACCAACCGCCTGCATCCGCTTCAGCATATAGTTGGCGTTGAGAGTGGAGTATTCAGCCACCCGCGGCATCCCTTCACGCCCAAGCATTCTGGCGTAGACATAAGCGCGCAGCAGAATTCCGGCATTGCCAGCAAAAGCGGAGAGACGGCCGATGCTCTCCGGGCACTGCGCTTCCGTCAGCCAGCTGTAACGGTCGTCGTCCCTGGCCACCATGGGCACCGGCAGATAGGGGCGAAGACGCTCACTGACACCCACCGGTCCAGCGCCGGGGCCGCCGCCGCCGTGGGGGGTGGAGAAGGTTTTGTGCAGGTTCATGTGAATGACATCGAAACCCATATCACCCGGGCGTACCTTACCAAGGATGGCATTGAGGTTGGCGCCGTCATAGTAGAGCAGTCCGCCCGCATCGTGTATCAGCCGGGAGATCTCGACTATCTTACGGTCGAAGACACCTACCGTAGAGGGGTTGGTCAGCATGATGCCCGCCGTCTGGGGGCCCACTACCTGGCTCAACGCCTCTACATCGACATCACCATCCGGCCCTGTGGGGATCTCACGCACCTTGTAACCACACATCACCGCAGAGGCGGGGTTGGTGCCGTGAGCGGCATCGGGAACCAGTATTTCGCAACGCTCATCGTCACCCCGGGCATCATGGTAGGCGCGTATCATCGCCACCCCGGCAAACTCTCCCTGAGCACCGGCGGCGGGACTGAGAGAGACCGCCTTCATACCGGTCACCTCTTTCAATATCTCCTGAAGGTCATACATGCAGGCCATAAAGCCCTGGCTATGGCCCTCCGGTGCCTCTGGGTGGCGGGCAAGAAAGCCCGGCAGCATCGCCTGCTCATTGCATCCGCGGGGGTTGTATTTCATGGTGCAGGAGCCGAGGGGATAGAACTCAGTATCGATAGAGAAGTTTTTACGTGACAGCCGGGTGTAGTGGCGTACCGCCTGCATCTCCGAGACTTCAGGCAGGGCGGCATTACTGCGACGTCGGAACCTATCGGGAATACCCCTCAGTTCGGCCATCCGACCTGGAGCCTGTGCTGTCGGCCTGCGGCCGGATTTGGACTGCTCAAATATCAACATGTTCGGTTTTCCATCAGCTGTAGACGAAGCTTAATCATATCTAATAACCCTTGGAACTCACCCAACGATAGAAGAAGACAAGCCATTATTGGCCGCAAATAAACGCGTATGAAGGCAAATATTTGAAACGGGCTCTAAAAAACAGCCCTGAAGTCGGGTGTAGGAGCGAACTTGTTCGCGAAGAGCAGGTTTCGGAGTCCATCGCGAACAAGTTCGCTCCTACAAATGCAAAGCGTCACAACATGCTCTTGGCAGGGATCAATACCCAAACAATATACCAGTAGAGAGCCATATTCGCGTTTATTTGCGCTCATTTCCAGCTGTGTTTCAAGGGTAATCACATGGGCTACAAATTTTTTGGTACCAGCTTGCACTTAGGCCCATCCAACAGGCTGACTACACGTTCCAGCTTTTCAGCGTAAGCCCCTATTTCATCTGCGGTACGCTTCTCTGTGGCGCAGACCAAAATTGCATTGCCCAGTTCAGGGTAGTCACGGGAAAGGTCGAGCCCACCAAGGAGGTTGTGGGCCGACAGGGAGCGCAATATGCCCGCAGCAGGTGCTGGCAACGTCACTACCTGTTCATGGAAAACAGGGCGGTCAAACAGGGGGGCAACGCCCGGCACCACTGACAGGTGCTCTACAAGGGTGGCTGTATTGGCGTGGCTGGCTGCCGCCACCCGTGCAAGCCCCTCACCACCGAGTAGCGCCATATGGATAGTGGCGGCGGTCACCATTAACCCCTGATTGGTGCAGATATTGGAGGTCGCCTTGGAGCGACGGATGTGCTGTTCCCGCGCTTGCAAGGTAAGACTGAAGCCCTCCTTGCCCTCTAGGTCGACAGTACGGCCGATGATACGCCCGGGCATCTGACGCACCAGTGCCTGCTTGCAGCAGAGAATACCCAAGTAGGGGCCACCTGAAGAGAGAGGCGCCCCCAGCGGCTGTCCCTCGCCACAACAGATATCAGCACCACTTCCACCCCATTCACCCGGGGGCGTCAGCACCGACAGTACCAAAGGATTAACCACAGCGATGGCCAGCGCCCCGTTGGCATGAGCCCAGTCGGTGAGCGCATCCACCTCTTCCAGCACGCCGAAGAAGTTGGGCTGGGGTATCACCAGTGCAGTAATATCCTTCCCACAGTACTGTTCAAGCACCGCCGGATCGGTATGTCCGCCCACGCGATCAAAAGGGAGCTCAACCAGCTCAACCCCCTGGTTGTGCACAATATTGTGAACCACCCGACGATAACTGGGGTGAACGGTTCGCGGCATCAGAATGCGTTTGGACTTAGACTTGCGATTGGCCCGTACCGCCATCAGTACCGCCTCAGCCAAAGCCGATGCGCCATCATAGAGGGAGGCGTTGGAGACATCCATGGCGGTGAGTGCCGCCATCATCGACTGGTACTCATAAAGCAGTTGCAGGGTGCCTTGACTCGCCTCCGCCTGATAGGGGGTGTAGGCGCTGTAGAACTCGCCTCTACTTGCCAGCTGCCAGACCGCCGCCGGGATATGGTGATCGTAAGCACCGGCGCCAACAAAGCAGATTGCCCCCCCATCCTGCTGCGCACGCCGACTCATCACCTGGCCAATCTCCATCTCGGAGAGAGCTTCAGGTATGGCTTCGAGGCCGCCATGAAGCAGCTCATCGGGTATCTCGTCGAATAGCTCGTCAATGCTGGAGACACCAATGACCTCCAGCATCTCGCTAACCTCTTCCTCGGTGTGGGGGATAAATGGCATTACTGTTAAGTCCTGGGTTAATCCGCTTCTATCACTTCACTATAGTCATCTGCATCAAGCAGATCAGACAACGCAACCTCGTCGGACAATTTGACTTTAAACAGCCAGCCTTCACCAAAGGCGTCGTCATTGACAGTCTCTGGCGCATCGGCCAGCAATTCGTTGGACTCAATGACCTCACCGCTGACCGGACTGTAGAGATCGGAGGCCGCTTTCACAGACTCAACCACAGCGCACTCAATACCTGCGGTTACGGTGTCACCCGCCTCCGGCAGCTCAACAAAGACCAGATCACCCAACTGCTCCTGGGCATGATCGGTAATACCGATGGTGGCAGTGCCGTCGCCCTCATCCCGAACCCATTCGTGGCTTTTGGCATATTTCA
>JBEVXT010000532.1:5779-14567 GCA_040505955.1 Sedimenticola sp.
CCCACCACTTCATCACCGATAAAAATCTTCTGATGATCACGCAACACACCGCGCCCGGTAAGCACCAGACCGACAAACTTGCGGTTGGTCGGATCTCCCCGGCGGTGCTCGATGGCGCTGCGCCCGATAAAGTCACGTTCTGCCGGCTCCCAGGCGATAGTCCAGTTGAGCCCCGCTTCCAGGGGTGAGATGCTCTCATCCATATCAGAGCCATAGAGATTCATCCCCGCTTCGAGACGCAAAGTATCCCGGGCGCCCAAGCCACAGGGGGCGACTCCGGCCTCTGCAAGCGCCTGCCAGAAGCCGACAGCCTCCGCCTCGGGCATCACTATCTCAAAACCATCTTCTCCGGTATAGCCGGTACGCCCGACAAACCAGCCGCCGGCATGAGCGGCATAAAAAGGTTTGAGCTGTGAGGAGAGCTCACGAATCCCATGAGGCAGAAGGGAGAGTACTCTACCCCGGGCATTGGGGCCCTGCACGGCGATCATTGCCAGATCATTACGGGGGTTAACGGTCACATCGAAGGCGGGTGCCTGCTGATCCAGCCAGGCCAGATCTTTTTCGCTGGTACCGGCATTAACCACCAAGCGGTACCACTGATCATCGAGATAGTAGACGATCAGGTCATCGATAACGCCGCCTTCGGTGTTGAGCATACAGCTGTAGAGGGCTTTGCCGGGCTCTTTCAGCCGGGCGACATCATTGGCCAGCAGGTATTGCAGAAATTCACCCACCCGCTCACCGGTGAGATCCACCACCGTCATGTGGCAGACATCGAACATACCGGCGTCACGACGGACGCTGTGATGCTCCTCCAGCTGGGATCCATAGTGCAGCGGCATATCCCAGCCGCCGAAAGGTACGATACGCGCACCCATGGCCAAGTGCGCATCATAAAGGATGGTTCTGTTTCCCATTTTCAGCTCCCACATAAACAAAAAAGGGCGGCGCAGGAGAGTACTCTTCTGCGCCGCCCCTCTGTCCAAAACCTGAGAGTTTGAAGCCGGCCTGGTGCCGCCTTCCGCCCCGTCGGTGGGCGTCAGGGTTGTACCTGCCACCGCTCTCCAGAGTCAATCCGGGATAATCTCCCTCTCCCCATGGTCCGTGTGCCTGAGCGATTCCGGGCGGATTGCGTCTTCGGCGCCGACTGTGAAAAACCGGCCTCTCCCACGGGGGATTGGATTGAAAATGTGAATATACAGACTGGTGATAAGATTGCCAAGGATTTTTCTCTAGGAGCATCTGAATAAGTCTGGCCGATTTTCCACTATGCGTCTTTCACTATCCCGAAACCCAGACCAACACCTCTCAACGTCTGGCCAGTGTAGGAGCGGGGTCTAATATTCCAACATTCCATACTTTCTTCCTCCTCCTTCACCGCCCGACACACCGCCTTGTAATACACACCAAAAACCGCCCTATCTCCGCCTTCGTATAGGTACTCGATGGTCAATTCGAGGGGCAGGCTAGCGTCATTGCTTTAATCTAGCCCTTCAAGCTCAAAGTCGGGTGCACCTAAACAATGGGGGTAAGAAGAAAGTCTGTAATAGGTTGATATTGGCGATTTTTAACAAGCTCCAGTACAATTTCCATATCAAGATTCATATAATCATGCACAATGCGATTGCGCAGGCCTACAGCAGCCTGCCACATGGAAAGTTCCGCAGATGGTATAAGATCTTTTTGTACCAGAAGGGCAAACGCATCATAAGCCGAAGTGGGTGTTGGCTCATTGTGGAGCTTCAATATCTGCTTTGCCTTACCGATGCTGTTTTCGATCAAGATTTGAAACGAATGCAAAACCCCATTCTGCTCGAGTTCGCTGAGGGTTTCCCCCGTTTCCAGGCGTTTACGCACAGCATCCAGGAGCAGCTCTTGCTTGCGGGCAATGATGGCGGTTTCGGACTGATAAGCATCATATTCCATAAATCTCATCCCATTTAAAGTCTTCCATATCACGCCAGGTGCGACGAAGAAAGTGTACCCATGCCAATGATTTCTTACCTTTGAGCGGGATGCCTTCGTTTGCCACAACGTCACGGATCGCGAGGCTGGCTGTAGGCAGGTCGATCAGATCAATCGCATCATCGGTTGAATTTAGCTGTTTAGCGAGATAGTTGCGCAATATTTCCATGTCGCCCAACCGCCCCCAGGGATTATCACTACGCTGCCATTGAATAGCAAAATCCCAGTCGCTATCGGGACGCTGTTCGCCTGTGGAGCGGCTGCCAATCAACACAGCAAGCTCAAGTGCGGGGAACTCTTCAAAGAGTTGTTGAAGTTGCATAGTTTTGGCTGCGTCAAGCATAACTTAACTCCTGAAAATGGCTAGGAGCCTGTCCGAGAATAGGCACCGTAGCGAGGGAAGTCCATTTTGAGTCATTTTTTTAAAGATACGGGGTCGGAGTCGATTGCCCCCACCGACTGTAAAATTCAGATCACTCCATGCGCAATCGACTCCGACCCCTACCAAAAACAGCCTCCATACAGGTGCCACTAAATAGTCACAGTTAAACATCATATTTACGTCTATTTACGTCAATTTCCGGCTGAATCTGATAGGCATTAGGAGGGTCACAGAGCATCACCTCGCCATCAACGTCTCAATTTCAGCTACCGTTTTCGGAGCATTCTTACTGAGGATATCGTGCCCATCCTTGGTCACCAGCAAGTCATCCTCAATACGGATGCCGATATTCCACCACTTTTTAGCCACCCCTTTCGAGCCCGCCGGTATATAGAGGCCCGGCTCGATGGTCAGGGCCATACCGGGCTCAAGCAAGCGCCACTCACCATCGATCTTGTAGTCGCCCACGTCATGGACATCCAGTCCCAGCCAGTGACCGGTACGGTGCATATAGTATCTCTTGTAGCTCTCATTCTTTATCAGTGTCGGCACCCGCCCCTTCAGTATGCCCAATGCCACCAGCCCCTTGGTAATCACCTTAACGGCGGCCTCATGGGGATCATTCCAGTGGTTGCCCGGTCTGACCTTTTCGATCGCTGCATACTGCGCCGCCAATACCAGCTCATATAGCGCCTTCTGCTCAGGGGAGAAAGACCCATTGACCGGAAAGGTACGGGTAATGTCAGAGGCGTAGAAGCGGTATTCACAGCCAGCGTCAATCAGCAGCAGATCACCATCATTCAACTCATTATTGTTTTCTATGTAGTGCAACACGCAGCCATTGGCGCCACCACCGACGATGGCGGGATAGGCCTGATGCTGCGCCCCCTCTTTGGCACACTCATGGACAATCTCCGCCTCGATCTGCCACTCCATCAGGCCGGGGCGGCAGAAGGCCATGGCGCGCTTATGGGCGCGGGATGAGATCTGCGCCGCCTTGCGCATCAGCGAAATCTCCGAGCGACTCTTATACAGCCGCATATCGTGGAGATAGTGATCCAGGGCGATAAACTCCAGCGGCCCATGGGTTCCGGCACGGGAGTGTGTGCGGATGCCGCTGATCCACTCCGACATCTGCTTATCAAGCTCAGGGTTACAACCCATGGCGTAGAACACCCGCCGACACTGCTCCAACATTCTCGGCAGGATATCGTTCAGGTCGCCGATAGGAAAGGCGTCATCCGCCCCGTATAGCGCCTGCGCCCCCTCACAGCCTGCGCGGGCACCGTCCCACACCTCCTTCTCAGGGTCACGCTCGCGGCAGAAGAGGATGTACTCCGCCTGCTTGCGCCCGGGAATCAGAACGGCTACCGAGTGGGGCTCGATAAAGCCGGTGATATAGTGAAAATCGCTGTCCGGACGGTAGATATAGTCCACATCCCGGTTACGCCTGACAACCGGAGCCGACGGCAAAATGGCAATACCGCCCTCTCCCATCATCCGCATCAGTTGGCGGCGACGACGCTTGAACTCAGCTGCATTCATGACGATTCCACCGGATCAGACACACGCTCCCCATAAACCAGCATGGCGGCAACCCAAATAAACTCAACAATCTCGGTGAGCGCATCCTCCTCCTCTTCACTCTCCTCCAGGGATTGAGTGTCCATCTGGCTGATCTCCGCGAAATCCTTCAGCGCCTCACCCGCCTCGTCAGAGAGAGGCAGGTCAGAAGCCGCACCACCCAGCCCGACACCATAGAGAAAACCCTGACACCACTCACTGACAGCAGTGGTCCGCTGTAGCAGGGGAGCATCATCATCAGGCAGAAAAGGGGTGAAACCCAGACCGGGACCACCGATTGCCTCCTCAGTCTCACTGCAGAGCTGATCCAGGGAGGCCCGACACTCCTGCTCCAGAAGCCCCCCTTCACTATGGTCGGCAAATACCTCCCCATACCAACAGGCCCGGGCATCCGTATGACCGCTACAGATCAGCCCACAAAGCACACCATGCACCTCACCCGCACCCAACTCTATATCCGCAGAGGCCAGTTGACGCTCCACTCGTTCGTAATTCAGGGGTATTCCCAACATCACACAGATCATCCAATTCCAACAATAAATCCAATAATACCCAAGAAATCTCTCTAATGCGCGATGGATACGTTG
Organism: Sedimenticola sp.; assembly: GCA_040505955.1. Classification (GTDB taxonomy): domain Bacteria; phylum Pseudomonadota; class Gammaproteobacteria; order Chromatiales; family Chromatiaceae; genus Vondammii. Next base: position 10,301 of record JBEVXT010000532.1, read on the forward strand.
ACCCATGGGGGTGGGTGGTTCTATATTGGACGACATGAAGAGTGAAGATCGACATCAGACCTCAGAACTGGATCTGAGACAGCTTGAAGTTCGCGTGGATCAGCTGATCCATGCCCTTGAGTTGTTGAGAGAGGAGAACAGTGGGCTTCGCAGCAGGCAGAACGAACTGCTGGACGAGAGAGTGGAACTGATAGAAAAAACCGAGCTTGCACGCAACCGAGTGGAGGCCATGATCAGCCGATTAAAATCGATGGAAACCAACTCGTGAGCGAAAACACCCTGCCAGTCACTGTGCATATTCTTGACAAGGAGTACCGCATCGCCTGCCCCCCCGATGAAGAGAGCAGCCTGCTCTCATCTTCCCGCCTGCTGGATCAGAAAATGCGGGAGATCCGTGCCGGTGGCAAGGTGATCGGAACCGACCGGATAGCGGTAATGGCTGCCCTGAATCTGGCTCATGAGCTACTTGATCAACAGTCCGCAAAAAGCACCACTGTCGACAGTGCCAACAAGCGGCTACACAAAATTCAGGCGAAAATTGATATTGCGCTAAATCAAGCAAACCAATTAGACCTTTGACGACACAGGCCATTGTGCGCTAGCCTATTAGTACAGACATCCCCTACGGTGTACGTAAGTTGGCCGGGTATTTTCTTGAGCCTAATTACAACCCCGGGAGCACGAAGGACGTACTCGTGTGCATGTCCGCCATGAGCGGAAAGCCTTAGGTACCCCGGCTGCCCCCACTTGAACCTACTGGTTCAAGAACGAAGGTTGACGACGGCACAGGTGGGGGGTGTCTCACTATTTTCAGCGGCAAATGCACATGTAACTATTCAGCTCACCCCTGAAATCCGCCATTTCTGCGTTAAAAAATGATCATTTAGCCATGTAAACTCACATTTTTCGCCTTGAACTGACGAATTTCAGGGGCAATCTGAACAGTTACCAGCGATTTCTTTGTGGTGCTGAATAGTAACATGCACATAAAACTTAAAGTGGCTATGTACATTGATCCGAAACTCAAGCGTAGGAGCGAACTTGTTCGCGAAGAGCACGTTTCGAAGTCCATCGCGAACAAGTTCCCTCCTACAACATCTTTGTTCCACCATTAACGCGGCTTTCAGGATTTTGGTGCAGAGCCGGTTAAAACAATTAAGAAACAAGGTGCGGCACCTGCGTCGCACCCTCACTCCTCAGCAACAACTGCAGCACAGCCGGGTTGCAGCGAGGTATGGGGCAACATCCCACCACTTTCAAAACAGCCGCCGTATCGCACTCTACCTCACCACAGACGGAGAGCTGGATCCCGCCCTGCTGGTCAAACGTGCGATACGATATGGAAAGAGAGTCTACCTACCGGTTTTACGACCGGCGCTGCACAATACACTTTGGTTTGCAGAGTTCAGGGAGGGGGATCGCCTTGTAACCAATCGTTACGGCATTCCAGAGCCCAACATCAGAAGAAGGCCACCGATTCCACCATGGGGCCTGGATCTCATCTACCTGCCCCTGGTCGCTTTCGATCCACAGGGAAACCGTCTCGGCATGGGCGGTGGTTACTATGACCGTACTCTCGCCTACCTCCACCACCACCAACACTGGCGTAGACCGACACTCATCGGTCTGGCCCACCAGTGCCAGCAGCTGGCCGAACTTGGGCAAAACCCATGGGATGTGCCATTGCAGGGGATAATAACCGAAAGCGGCTTCCGACTTTTCCATCGACAATGAGACTGGTTTCTTTGGCAGCGATTCGATACACCGCAGATAAACACCCGCCATTTCTACGCAAAACAGCAATTTATAGTTCAAAAAGCTGTTATTTACTGGATTTTCTGCCGCAGTTTATTATACTCAAGCTTGACTTGGAATTCTAAGTATGGAGGGGAGCATGGCCGTTAAGAGAGCTGCAAAAAAGAGCGTAGCAAAAAAGAGAGCCGCTACTGTCGCAAAGAAAGCTGTGAAAAAAAGCCCTGCAAGAAAAAAGGCAGCGGTAACTAAGAAAGCCGCTCCAAAGAAAAAGGCAGCTGTAAAAAAGAGAGCTGCCGCACCAAAGAAAAAGGCAGCAGTTAAAAAGAGAGCGGCCGCACCAAAGAAAAAGGCAGCTGTGAAAAAGAGAGCAGCCGCACCAAAGAAAAAAGCAGCAGTTAAAAAGAGAGCAGCCGCACCAAAGAAAAAGGCAGCAGTTAAAAAGAGAGCAGCCGCACCAAAGAAAAAGGCAGCAGTTAAAAAGAGAGCAGCCGCACCAAAGAAAAAGGCAGCAGTTAAAAAGAGAGCAGCCGCACCAAAGAAAAAGGCAGCGGTTAAGAAGAAGGCCGCCTTGAGACCTCGAAAGGTGACGCCACGTAAGAAGGCCGCTAAAAAGGCCTAGACAGTGAGTGCTACACCCCCAGTAGAAAAGGCCCACACTCGTGGGCCTTTTCTGCTTCTCACATAGTAACTATTCAGCACCGCAAAGAAATCGCCAATAACTGTTCAGATTGCCTCTGAAATTCGTCAGTTCAAGGCGAAAAATGTGAATTTACATGGCTAAATGATCATTTTTTAACGCAGAAATGGCGGATTTCAGGGGTGAGCTGAATAGTTACCTCACATACAGTCAATCCAAGCAGACTACCGCTTCAACGCACAATCCCCACCACAGGCAAACAAACGGTAGGCGACATTGTCCGTCTCTTCCCTCCAGGCGAAACCGACTCCCTTTAGGAACTGCATAAAATCTCTCTTCTCTCCATGCCTTATCTGAACGCCGACAAGCACCCTGCCGTAAGCAGCACCGTGATTACGGTAGTGAAACAGACTGATATTCCAACGCTTCCCCATCTGGGAGAGAAAATCGAGCAGCGCACCCGGCCTCTCGGGAAACTCAAAGCGGTAGAGACTCTCCTCCTCCACTTCCGGCGCATGCCCGCCGACCATATAGCGGATATGGAGCTTGGCGATCTCATTATCGGTCAGGTCAACTACCGGATATCCCTTATCAGTGAGCGCCTGCACAATCTGCATGCGCTCCTCTCCGCCCCCACTCAGCTCAACCCCGACAAACACATGGGCACGACTATCATCAGCATAACGATAATTGAACTCGGTAATACTACGCTTGCCCAGAGCGCGGCAAAAACGCATAAAACTGCCCGGCTCCTCAGGGATCTCCACCGCCAGCAACGCCTCCCGCTGCTCACCAAGTTCGGCCCGCTCTGCCACATGACGCAGGCGATCAAAGTTGATATTGGCGCCACTCTCAATCGCCACCAGACTCTCTCCTGAAAGTCCCTCCCTAGTGACATACTTTTTTAACCCCGCCACTGAAAGGGCGCCCGCCGGTTCCGCAATGGTGCGGGTATCATCAAATATGTCCTTGATCGCTGCGCAGATCTCATCGGTGCTAACCAGTACTACCTCATCGACCCATTTGCGCGCCAGAGGAAAGGTATTCTTTCCTATCATCCTGACCGCTACACCATCGGCAAAAATACCGACCTCTTTGAGAGGAGTGCGACGCCCCCGCTTGAGGGATTCATACAGAGTCGGTGCATCTTCCGGCTCGACGCCGATGATCTTTATCCCGGGATAGACAAACTTGGCATAGACCGCAATACCGCTGATCAGACCGCCACCCCCCACTGGAACAAAGATGGCATGGGGTGGCCCCTGATGCTGACGCAGAATCTCCATGCCCACCGTCCCCTGCCCGGCGATCACCTCCGGATCATCAAAGGGGTGGATAAAGGTCATGCCATGCTTCTCCGCCAGTCCCAGGGAGTGGGCATAGGCATCATCGAATGAGTCGCCATAAAGCACCGCTTTCGCCCCCAGATCACGCACCGACCGCACCTTGATCTGGGGTGTCGTCTTCGGCATCACAATCAACGCCTTGATGCCGAGTGTTTTGGCTGAAAGCGCCACGCCCTGGGCATGATTTCCGGCCGAAGCGGCAATCACCCCACTCAGCCGCTCCTCTGCAGAGAGGGTACGAATACGGTTATAGGCGCCCCTGAGTTTGAAGGAGAAGACCGGCTGCAGATCCTCCCGTTTGAGATAAACCCTGTTGCCCAGACGTTGGGAGAGACCGGCGGCCCGATCCAGGGGAGTCTCTACGGCAACATCATAGATCTGCGCCCGGAGTATTCTTTCGATATATTTTTGCGGCATCGGCTCTCCTGCCGGTTGTGGATAGTGCTTGGGAAACCTCTTACTTCATTGGGGTCGGAGTCGATTGCACCTGGATTGGTGTGAATTTCACATTCGGCGGGCGCAATCGACT
>JBEVXT010000533.1:0-2610 GCA_040505955.1 Sedimenticola sp.
GCGCCCTGACCTCCATCGGTAACCAACCCATTGAAGCGGTCACTGCCACCTTCACCGCAGATGCCACCGCCCCGACCGTTATCGCCAGCACCCTGAGTGAGGGTGATGTGCAGGAAGAGGGTGACCTGCTGGTGGAAATTATGTTCAGCGAAACGCTGGCTGCCGAGGTACTGGGCAGTGAAGACCTGGTGCTCGTGGATAGCAACGGTGATACCTTCGCCATCGACAGCTTTTTCTATGATGCAGACAGCAGCGTACTGAGCATCGGCTTTACCGGACTCAATGATGGCAGCTACACCCTGACCCTGGCCAGCGGTGAGGAAGCCGTCCGGGATCCTGTTGGTAATCTTCTCGACGGTGCACCGTCCACCACGCTACCCAGCGGTGATGGTACTCCCGGCGATGACTACGTCGTTAATTTCAGTGTGGATGTGGATGAACGGCCTTTCCCAGCGCTGGAAGCCGCCGATCCGTTTGGCTCACTGATCTACCAGGGGGGCGTCAGCGGCTATGCCCACAGTGGTGATACTGACAGCTTCATCCTGGTGCTGGAAGCGGGACAACTGCTGAATATCAAGCTTGATACCGATGCCACTCTGCAGGGACGAGTGAGTCTCTTTGACCCGACCGGCACCCTACTAAATACCGTTGATGCCACCACTGCCGGAGAACCCCTCTTCCTGCTGGATTCGGCTATTGCCACAGCAGGCACCTATCGCATAGAGATCGAGAGCATTGGCGGCAGTGGCGGCTACAAAGCAGGCCTGCTGCTCAACACCCTGATGGAGCAGGAGACCACTACCGGCACAGCCAACGATACGCTTGCCTCGGCCGAACCCCTCGATGCAGCCCGGGGCATCATGCCGGTTGGCGCCGGAGAGCGCGGCGCCGTCAGCGGTTGGCTCAGTGATGGAGCCTTCTCGGACAGGATTTTGCTGGGTACTGTCGGCAATAACGGTACACCGAGCACCCTCATCGAGATCGACCCGGAGAGTGGTGGGATTGTTCGCACCATCGGTGATATCGGCTATTCGATCAACAGCCTCGAATATGTTGCCGCAACCCAGACCCTCTATGGCACGGTATCCCGGCACGATGCCAATGCTCCCAGTCATCTGGTGGAGATCGATCTGGAGACCGGTGCGGGAACACCCATTGGCACCGGTGTCGGTGTGGGTACCATCAACACTCTCACCAGTGACGCGGCAGGGCAACTGTTTTCCTGGGTAAAGAGCCGCGGTGACCTGGTTCTGTTGGATTCTGTTGATGGCAGTGGAAGCATCGTCGGTGACTCCAATATCAGCTCGAGTCGATACAGCCTTGCCTTTGATAACGATGATAATCTCTACTATGTCGGAGGGAATGTTTATGGTATTGACCCGGTAACCGGACAGACCAACCTCCTCTTCAACACGAACCAAGCCCACCACGGTGATTTTGACCCGGTAAGCAACCACTTTTATGGTCTCAGCAATACCGGTAGCACACCGGGCCTGATAGTCATCGATATGGATGCACAAAGTGTGGTGGACAGTTCCATTACCGTGCAGGCCGCTGTGCACACCCTGACCTTTGTGGGTATCAAAGACCCCCAGGTAGTGGTCGACGGCGAAGACTGGTACCACTTCGATCTGGCGGAAGGGGAAGCCGCCACCCTGGCACTGGAAGGCGTCAGTGAGAGAGGCGCCCCGCTTCAGCTCGAACTCTATGATGCTGCGGGTCAGTTACTGACCCGGGGTGTCAGCGAAGGAGGTAGTGTTGATCACGTAGTGGATGGCTTTGTGGCGGATGCTGCCGGCACTTTCTATGTGCGGGTCTCCAGCGAGGGAGATGCCGAATACAACCTGTTGTTGACCCGCAATGCCGGGTTCGATCTGGACACCGGGGATGGCACCCAGCAGCTCTCCCCCACAGGGCAGGTTCTTGGCGCTGTCGATGCAGGAGACGGCACCATCGATGTGGCAGTACTGCGCGGTGAGTATAACTACAGCGCAGAGGCGCTAGCCCAGCTCAATGACAGCACCGTGTTCGATTTCAATGCGGTATCGGTCACCGTGGATCAGGTCGATACCCTCGAAGAGTTGTCTGCCTACGATGCTGTTGTGCTTGGTGATTTCACAATGTGGAACGACATTGGCCAGATGGCCCCGGCGCTACGCGCCTGGGCTGAGGTCGGTGGTGGTGTTGTGACCACGGGCTATGGGCTCTACATGGCTCAAAACTATACATCCGGTCAGAACCAAACCGACCTCGATGCGGTCATCCCGGTACAGGGAGTGGGTGGCAGTAGTGGAGTGTGGGGCACACTAAATATTCAGAACACAGACCATGCGGTTACTGTGGGACTCAGTGACTTCTATGGGCCGTCCAGTCGCTATGCCACAAATGGGATCGATGACGGTGCGACAGTGCTGGGTGTGATTGGAAGTGCCGAGACCGTAGTCGTAGCCGACGTGGGCAGCGGTCGCACGGTCTACCTTGGTGCCAGCTATGCCGACACCACCAGTTACAGCGAACTACGCAGCGGCGCAAACGACCAGCTGTTTGAACAGGCGGTGGCCTGGGCAGCCTCAGGCAGTATCGACCGGGCTGACCAGTACCTGATCGAAG
>JBEVXT010000534.1:0-8490 GCA_040505955.1 Sedimenticola sp.
GGCGATCAACGCTGAGGAGACGTCCCTTACCTACGACCGCATCACTCTCTCCGCCACTGCGGGCGAAGAGGTGGAGAACGACACGCTCAAAGCGGTGATGTATATCCAGAAAGAGGGCAGGGATACCGAGCGTCTCACCCGCGAGGTAAACCGGGCGGTCAGCAGTGCCGTTGAACAGGCAAAGAAGAGCGAGGGAATAAAAGTACAGACCCTCGACTACACGACTAACCCGGTCTACAAAAAAAGTACCATTTCAGGCTGGCGTGTACGCCAATCGATCAGCCTGGAAAGCCATGACAGCAGCCAGCTCAGCAAGCTGATCGGCACCTTGCAGAAACAGCTCGAAGTAAGCAGAGTCGCTTACACCCTCTCCCCCGAGGGCAGGCAAGTGGTGGAAAACCAATTGATTGGTGAAGCCCTGGCCCATTTCAGCGAACGTGCCAGACTGATCAGCAGTGAAATGGGACGCAGCGGTTACCGTCTGGTTGAAATGAGCATCAATAGCGGTGGCCATGCAGCACCACGCCCTATCCCCATGCGTGCCAGACTACTGGAAATGAGCAGTGCCGCAGCCCCCACGCTGGAGGCCGGAACCCGACGCGTGGAGATCACCATCAGCGCTATGATCGAGCTGCAGCCTGAATGATAGAGGCCGCGATCAGGGGCAGACCACTCCGGTACCACCCAGACCGCAATAACCCCCTGGATTTTTAGCCAGGTACTGCTGGTGATAGGCCTCGGCATAGTAGAAGGCGGGGGCATCCAATACTTCAGTGGTGATCTCACCCAGCCCTTTTGAGCGTATAGCCCCCTGGTAATCAGCCTTTGATACCTCTGCCTCATGGCGCTGTCGGGGTGAGTAACAATAGATTCCGGAACGGTACTGGGTGCCGGCATCATTCCCCTGGCGCATCCCCTGGGTGGGATCGTGGCTCTCCCAGAAACAGCGCAACAACGACGAGTAATCTGTCAGCTGTGGATCGAAGATCACCCGCACCACCTCATTATGGCCTGTAAGACCGCTGCACACCTCCTCGTAGGTGGGGTTGGGAGTAAAACCGCCCGCATAACCGACGGCCGTACTGTAGACCCCCTGCTGCTGCCAGAAACGCCGCTCCGCACCCCAGAAACAGCCGAGACCGAACATCGCCTGTTGCAGCCCTTCGGGAAAAGGGGGTGAGAGGGAGTGGCCATTGACAAAATGCGCCTCAGGGGCGGCTATCGACTCATCCCTACCCGGCGGTGCCTGTTCCGGAGTGGGCATCACAGCGGCTTTGCGGAAAAACATTTTCATTCACTCCTGCTAACGCGGGGCAGTCACGAATACCACCTGCATGAGAGATAATCCTGAAAACCATCTCTACGGATATGAAGTTCCACTTGTAGGAGCGAACTTGTTCGCGATCAGCTCCGTAGCGGGCTCTTCGCGAACAAGTTCGCTCCTACAGTGATATTAACCACCTGAAGAAGCCCCTGAGATATAGAGACACTCCACAATACAACGACTATCATAGCAGCACTTCTGCACTGCACAGGAATGCCCAAGTGAGCGAAAAGAGACAACACCTAAAAGACCGCATCAGCATATTTGGGCCAGCACTGTTACTGATTCTCCTTGGCTTTGTGCTCACTTACCAGTTTGTCAGGCCAGCGCCACCGGATCAGATCCGTATCGCCACTGGTGGCAAAGAGGGTGCCTATCACCTCTTTGGCGAGGCTTATCGATCACAGCTCAAGCGGGAGAAGATCGATCTGGAGGTACTCAGCAGCGCCGGTTCGGTTGAAAATATTGGCCTGCTGGAGAGCGGTGAGGTGGATCTAGCCTTTGTTCAGGGCGGCCTCTCGGCACTCAGCGGAACGGATCAACTGACCTCTCTCGGCAGCCTCTACTATGAGCCGATATGGCTGTTTCAACGCAAGAATCCGACCGTGGAACAGCTCTCCGGGCTGCTCGGAAAAAGGGTTGCGGTCGGTGCCTCCGGCAGCGGTACCAACGCCATTGCCACCCTGCTGCTCAGGGATAACGGCATCACCCCCGGCAACACGACCCTGCTGGAGTTCAGCGGCAACCAGGCAGCCAATGCGCTGATTGAGGGGCGGGCCGATGCCGCTTTTTTTGTCGCCTCCCCAAAATCGCCGGTAGTGCGCTCACTGCTCGATAGTGACGGTGTTGCGGCGATGAGTTTCCAGCGCGCTGAGACCTATACCCGCCTCCACCGCCACCTGTCGGCAGTCACCCTGCCCCAGGGCATTATTGACCTGCAACGCAATATACCTGACCACGACATCACCCTGCTCGCCGCCAGCGCCAATCTGGTGGCGCACCAGGATCTTCACCCGGCGCTGGTCGGTCTCTTTCTCCAGGCGGCGGAGACGATCCACGGAGCTGGCGGCTGGTTTGAGGAGGCGGGGCAATTTCCCAATCCAGATCACCTCGACTTTCCGCTGAGTAAGGATGCAAAACGTTTTTACCACTCCGGCCCCCCCTTCCTGCAGCGCTACCTGCCCTTCTGGGCCGCCACTCTGGTGGATCGCCTGAAGGTGATGCTACTGCCGCTGCTGGCGCTGATGTTACCCCTGTTCAAGGTGATGCCGCCGCTCTATCGCTGGAGGATGCGCTCGCGCATCTATCGCTGGTACCGGGAGATTGTCACTGTAGACCGGCGTCATAATGAGCCGGGGAAAGAGGTTATCGACTCACTAAAAGAGCTGGCACGGATTGAGGATGAGGTCTCCAGGGTATCTGTCCCTCTCTCTTTCACCGAGGAGCTCTATGACCTGCGGCTGCACATCGGTCTGGTGCGGAAAAAGCTGATGCTGATGGACGGCAAAAACCACAGATGAACCACGGATAACTGCTAAACTTGGTTGATCATGTCATCTCTAATAAACAAAGGGCGGGCTTTCTACTCCTCCGCCCAGGGGGTGGCAGTCGGTTTTTTCCTGATTATTGCCGTTATGGCCTTGCTTGCCGTGGTCTCCCTGTGGCGCTTCAGTGAAGTCAAAAGTGAGTTCGAAACAGTCGTCGACGTACACAATGTCCGTATCGAGTATGTCCAGAAAATGCGTATTCTGGCCCGTGAGCGCAGCCCCCTGCTCTATGGGATCATTCATACCGAGGATCCGTTCGATACCGACGAACAGATCATGGAACTGCTCCACCAGGGGGGTGAGTTTCTCAAAATCCGCGAGGATCTGATCGCCACCGGGCTGGAAGACAATGAGTTGAAGAAACTCGAAGAGCACCGGGAGTTTGCCCGCACCATCGTCGCCATGCAGCACCAGGTCATAGACTGGGTTCGGGAGGGGCGACGTGAAGAGGCGATAGATCTTATGGTGATGGAGGCTTCCCCGGCCCAAATCGAAGCCCTGAAAACGCTGGATCAGCTGACTGACATGGAGGAGCAGAAATCGAAGGTACTGATCGCTGGAGCACGCGCCGCCTTTGACAAAACCATGCGTGATGTCGGCGCCACTGCCATTCTCGGTAGCCTATTCTGCCTTATCGTCGGCATGGTGGTCAGCTTCAAGTTCTCCGATTTTATCCGCGCCCTGGAGGGCGCCAATGCAGAGCTGGAGTCAAAGGTTGCCGAACGAACCAAGGAATTGGAGAGTGCCAACGAGCGCTTGAAAGAGATCGCCAATTACGACAGCCTCACCTCGCTGCCCAACCGCTCGCTGTTTCTTGAGCACCTCGACAGCTCAATGAAACGGGCAATCCGCCATCAAAACTGCATAGGCCTGCTGTTTATCGACCTTGACGGTTTCAAAGGGATCAATGACGATCACGGTCATGGTCACGGTGACGAACTGCTGCTCCAGGTGGCGGAGCGGATGCAGGCCAGTGCCCGTGAGGTTGATATAGTGGCACGCCTTGGCGGTGATGAGTTCACGGTCATTCTCGACCACATGGAGATAACCGATGCCGCCGAAGAGGTGGCGCAACGGATAGTCACGGCAATAGCCGAGCCGTTTACCGTGTTCGATACCCTGTGCCGGATCAGTTGCAGTATCGGTATCGCCCTCTATCCGCTGCACGCCGACACCCTTGATGAGTTGATCAAGTGTGCGGATGAGGCGATGTATGACGCCAAAGGCTCAGGAAAAAACGGCTATCGAATCAGCCACAACCTGAAAGGTGGCTGTGGTCACCCCAGCGACGGCCCAAGCACAAACTCCAGATGCTGAAATCCGTGATCTTCAAGGGCCTCGACAATCTCTTCCCGACTGGGGGCGCCGCCATCCTCTTCAAGGGCGGCAATCAGGCCGATTACATGGCGAAACGCCTCATGACTCTCCATATCATCCGGCAGACTGACCAACTGGATATCCTCCGGGTTGGTGCTTGGCAGTATCATTATCTTGGCACTCATACGCTACTCCTTAAATTTACCTGCTGGCTCATACACCCGGCATCCCCTCTGCTTTATCGGCACAGATGATACAGAATGGTGCGGCAGGATCCACCTCCAGCCGCTTCTCCGCAATCTCTTCCCCACAGCTTAAACAATAGCCGTACTCCCCCTCATTGATCCGGCTCAACGCCGCTGCAATCCGCTTCAGCTCCAGATTGCGGCGGCGATTACTCTCGACCGACATCGCCTGTGATCGGAGGGCGTCCATACGGGAGAGGCGGCCGACACAGGTCTGATCCAGCTTTACTGTCCCTGCAGCCTGGTTTGCCGTCGCTGAAACGGAGAGCAGCGCCTCCCGGCGCTCCTGCAGGAGCTGATGAAAGCGCTCTGTGGCGACACTCATCCTATCGCTCCGGCCAGGGCCAACACACGTTCGGCCTCATCCACATGGAGGCGCTCCACCAGACGACCATCAACCACCGTCACACCCCGCCCCTCCTGCTGCGCCTGCCGCCAGGCGGCAATAATCTTTTGCGCTCTTTCGATGGCCCGTGAAGAGACGCCAAAGCAGTCATTGGCCGTTTCAATCTGATTGGGATGAATCAGTGTCTTGCCGTCGAATCCCATGCTGCGCCCCTGCTGACAGGCATCACGAAAACCCGTTTCATCCTGCAGATCGAGAAAGACCCCATCGAGGATATCGAGACCGTGGGCGCGCGCCCCAAGCAGGCAGTGACCAAGAGCGGCCGCCAGCCCGGCACTGGCGGGGGGATGGGGCAGGCGCAGCACTTTCGCCAGATCCGAGGTACCCATCACCACCACCGCAACAGCAGGATGGGCGGCACAGATCCGATCAATATCCATCACCCCCCGGGGGGTCTCCGCCATGATCCACAGTGACATATCCGGCGGCGCACCGGCCTGGGCCAAAGCGTCGATGACGGCATTGACTGCAGCGGCACTCTCCACCTTGGGTATCACCACAGCATCCATTCCGGCCCGTGCCACCGAGGCAATATCGTCACTGCCCCAGGGGGTATCCAGCCCGTTGATGCGTACCGCCAGCTCACGCCGGCCAAATCCCCCCTGTGCAAGCGCATCGACAACACCCTGCCGGGCGGTGCTCTTGGCGTCAGGCGAGACTGAATCCTCAAGATCCATGATCAGGCCGTCCACCGGCAGGGTGCGCCCCTTGTCGAGGGCGCGCGGGTTGCCTCCCGGCACATAGAGCACCGAGCGGCGTGGGCGTATCTCTCTCTCCATCTCTGCCAATCCGAAACCTTTCACTGTTGGTAACTATTCAGTGGTACCTGTTTATGGGTTACTTTCTCACATTTTTTGCCTTTATTATCCTTAAACCAGCCCTGTACCAAGATCCTGAAAACCACAGTGATGGTGGAACAGAGGTATTGTAGGAGCAAACTTGTTCGCGATGGACGTACGAAACGTGCTCTTCGCGAACAAGTTCGCTCCTACGCCTGAGCTCCGGATTACCCTGCTGAATAGTTACTCTCTACCTATGCTTGCATGTAGGATGTGGTGCGCTTGCGAACCGCACCACCTGAATAACTACTCTCTGTTTTCTCCATCCTACCTGAAACCCTGACAGGGACAAGAGAGAGCGACTTGTTCTCGGTAGCGGAAATGACTATCCTGCCCGCTCGCGATTCAGAACGGAGAAAAACCCATGTCAGATAACCAGCAGCGCGCCATCTTCATCTTCCCCGGCCAGGGCTCCCAATACCCCGGAATCGGCAGCGATCTGTGCAGCGAGTTTGCCTCCGCCCGCGCTATCTACGAGCAGGCGAGTGATGTGCTCGGCTACGATATGACCAAACTCTCCCGTGACAACCCCGATGACCAGATCAACCTTACTCGCTACACCCAGCCGGTGCTGCTAACCCACCATATTGCCTGCCTCACCGTCTACCGTGAAATGGCGGAGAGCCCCATCACCCCGGTTATGGCCGCCGGTCACAGTCTTGGAGAGTACAGCGCCCTGGTGGCCGCCGATGCGCTCAGTTTTGAGGATGCATTGAGACTGGTCTCCCGACGCGGTGAGCTGATGGGTACCCACGGCGAAGGAGAGATGGCGGCACTGACCGTCGATCTGGAGACCGCCCGGCCCCTCTCCGACAAACATTACTGCGGTATCGCCGGGCTTAACCTGCCGGATCAGACGGTGGTCGGTGGTTCACCCGCCGATCTCGATGCCCTGGCGGCCGAGATGGCCGAGGTTTACCCGAAAAAACGTGCCGTACGGCTCAAAACCGAGGGCGCTTTCCATACCTACTACATGGTTACTGCCGCCCGTCACTTCCGTGAGGATCTCGAGCGGGTGGAGATCAAAGCACCGCAACTGCAGGTGCTCTCCAACTATACCGGCGGACTCCACGAAGCGGATGCCGGCACAATCAAATCCCGCCTCTTCTTCCAGCTCTTCCACCCGGTCAACTGGGTCGGCTGTCTGCAGACCGCCCTGGATAAGGGGATCAACCTGTTTGTCGAGTTTGGCGGCGGCATCGGCAGCGGTGAAGGGCCAGCGGAGAAACGCCCCAACCTGGAGGGGATGATCAAGAAATTCACCCGCCGCACCAAACCACGCCCGGAGTACATCCCGGCCATCAACCTGGAGAGCATCAGGGCGGCGGCTGAGAAGTAGTCTGCAGGATTATGTTCAGGCCAGGTGAACTCACAGTGGCGGGAGATAATATTGATCGCCGTCCCGCCCCTGGTCGTACCCACATGAATAGTGGTGAAATATCAATCGAGTCTGACCCTATTGATTTGTAGAGTGCTTGACGAGAGAGAGAGCGACTTGTTCTCGGTAGCGGAAATGGCTATCCTGCCCGTTCGCGATTATGATGGGCGGCCTGCATCCTCGGTTTCAACCGATAGAAAAGCCGCTTATGTCCAGTAATTATAGAGAAGAGAAAATAAATGACCAGTTTTCAAGCAAAAGAACTTGCCCGCAGAGAAGCTTTTGAGGGCATTTGGGATAATCAGATCAACGATGTGTTTGCTGATGTTGCTGCTGTTTACGATAAAGCCAACGACTTTGCCAGCCTGGGAACACTGAAGGGGCTGCGTCGCCGGTTTATCGACACTATTGATCTCAAACCAGGTCAAAAGGTACTTGACGTCTGTGCCGGCACCAATGTTATCGGTATCGAGTTACTGAAGAGAGAGCCTGAACTGGTTGTCAATGCCGTTGATCGTAGCGCAGACATGCAGAAGGTTGGAAAGAGCCGGGCCTCCAAGCATGGCTTTAACATTGAAGGGGAAATTTGTGATGTGCATACACTGCCCTTCCCAGACAACCATTTTGATGTTGTAACCCTGCAGTATGCCACGCGGCACCTGCGGGTTATCGACGTATTCTCCGAGATCAACAGGGTTCTTAAACCCGGCGGGCATTTTTATCACTGCGATATGCTGCGGCCAGCCAACAAAATTGTTGAAGAGTCCTACTATCTCTATCTGAAGGCCTGCCTGAAGATGACCTCCTGGGCTATTCGTTCCAATCCTGTTGCCGTCTCCTGTCGCCAATATTTTGTAGATGCCATCCGTCTGTTCTACTCCACGGAAGAGCTATCACGTCTACTTTCCGAGCTGGGATTTACCAATGTCAAAGGAAAATCCATGCTTGGTGGCACCGTTGCATTCCACAAGGCATGTAAAGTGTAACAGCGATAGCTATCGATAGGGTCAGGCCCATTTGGCCCTATCGATTGATCCTGATTATCGCCCACTTCGGCTGTTCTCGCGCTACTCTAAGGTGTCTGAAGCAAAAAAAGATCCATCGTCAGGTCAAATCCATCAGTAGATGTAACTATTCAGCTCACCCCTAAAATCCGCCATTTCTGCGTTACAAAATAATCATTTGTACACATAAACTCGCATTTGCTGCCTTTTTATCCTGAAAACCACCGTTATGGTGGAACAAAGGTGTTGTAGGAGCGAACTTGTTCGCGATGGACTACGAAACGTGCTCTTCGCGAACAAGTTCGCTCCTACGGCTGAGTAGTAGTCTGCAGGATTATGTTCAGGCCAGGTGCGCAATCAGACTCAGCATGAACCGCTCTGCCGCCTCCACCTGGGCTATCTCGATGTACTCATTCGGCCTATGTGCCTG
>JBEVXT010000535.1:0-3142 GCA_040505955.1 Sedimenticola sp.
TGAAAGTGAGGGGAGTTGAGCTTGCGCACCATCGCCTGGTGTTCACTCTTCTGATGAATCTGCAGGAAGTGGTGCAGCGGTTCAAGAGATCCACGAAATTGTTGCTGCAAACTGTCGCGGTAGTCTTCATAACCGAGCAGGTAGACATCCATATCCCGCGTCGGCCCAGTGACCCCGCCAACCCATGCAAAACCCTCTTTGTAGCGTTCCAACACCTCGCGAGGAAAGACCTCTTTGACCTGGGTCAGAGCCGAGCGGGCACGCCGCACCGCCACCCGGAAGTCATGCAGGAACTCAGAGTCGAGGTCAGCACGGGTACCCGGCAGGTTAACTTCCATGATCGCCAACAGATGGAGGTGGATCAACCTGGCCACAGCATCGGCGCGTGACTGCGGTTGCAACTTGAAGTTGAGTTTGGAGCTGTAATCCAGTGGTTTTCGACCAATAGCGGCAAGAGCCGCTTCCATCTGTTCTCTCTCCAGAGGCTGCATTTTCAGCTCGGATGAGAGACAAGCCGACATACGTTCAAAAGGCTTGGGATAGCCCCGTATCGGTACCACCTGTGCAGTTGCCTCCAGTGGGGCATACTTACCCTTATTGGGAGGACGGGCTTCATGCTCCTCCAGAGCAACACGTAATACGGTTTTCTCCTCCTGATCATACTGGATCAGCAGGCGGACACAGCTTCGCACCTCAACCTGGGGCAGCAGGACGCGCATCGATATCTCAGGTGTAACCAACTCCCGCATCAGGCCCGGAGCAAACTCCCCCGCATAGCGCGGTACCTTGCCGTCAAGTCGTTGCATCTCTTTCGCCCGGCCAGCTTCCAGGTAGCGCCAGACCAACCAATGGCCACTGCTGCTTTTCTCTTCATAAAACACGGCACCGGCCTGGTAGAGGCGCCAGTCAAAGGTGTCATAGTAGGTGCGACGCACCACTTTTTCCCCTTCATCACCAAGATGAAAGCGGCTTGAGAGGGCGAAAACAATCCCATCGACACCGTCGGAATCTGCAATTTGATAATCGTGGATAGGGGGCTCAGCCATAATCCCTAGTTCCTCTTGTCATGCCGTTGATCGGCATCTGTTCTGTATGAATTACCTAGGAGCCTGCCCGAGAATAGGACAGGCTCCTAGGCTGCGACTGTTTGCAGACGCTTCTTATTTAGCTTGCATCCGCTACTGCCGTTGATCCTGGATTTACGGGTTAATGTTTCGGGTAGCCGTGAGATATTAGTCCACACGGCGAGGATGTTAAACCCGGTGTATGTAAACAGCCGTAGTGCGAAGGATAAAACAGGCCGATTTGACGGTGAATCAGCACTGTTCCAGACTTGCCCCACGGCGTCTGATACCAGACCTTCAAGCAACCGCCGCCAAATATAACAGGGTGAGCCATCCCGGAACAGTTAACCTTGCAGGCACTTGTCGGCAATTTCATAGACATCCCTGGAGAGACTTTCACTGCCAGCAATACGCTGGAGTTGTCCTTTCATCAGTTCCCGACGACCCTGGTCATAGCGACGCCAGCGCGCCATGATGCGTAACAATCGGGAGGCAATCTGGGGGTTGAGCGAATCCAGCTCCAGCACCCGATCTGCCAGAAAAGCGTAACCCGCTCCATCTGCCGCATGAAAACGCACTGGATTGTTTGAACAGAAGGCGCCAATCAGTGAGCGCACACGGTTGGGATTGGTGATTGAAAAGTCAGGGTGTGCCATTAATCCCTTTACCTGCTCAAGTGCATCCACTCTTGTCGATACCGCCTGAAGAGTGAACCACTTATCCAGCACCAGAGGATCATGCCGCCAACGGCTGTAGAAATCCTCCAGCAACGCGGCAGAGTCATCCCCCGGTCGATCCGCCATCAGAGTGATGGCCGCCAGGGCATCGGTCATGTTGCCGGCGCTCTTGTACTGTTCCACCGCAAAGCGGCGTATCTCCGAATCATCCAGCTGCATCAGATAGTCAAGGCAGAGGTTGGTGAGGCTACGGCGGGCCATGGAGGCGTGATCGAGGCGGTGCTCTTTCTGTACCCTGTCGGCCAGGTAGCGCTGCAGCAGCTGATCGCGAAGTTTAGCCGCCAGCTCCTTTTTCAGTTGTTCACGTGCGTTATGGATCCCCACCACATCAACCACCTCCATCTGCTCTCCCAGATAGGACTCGGTGGGCAGGGTCAGCACCTCGGCCAACAACGCCTCGTCGCTTACGGAATCGGTGAGTGCTGCACGGAAGGCGTCGATGAATCCATCCGGCAAACCGGATGCAGGCTGCGCCACCAGCCCCAGTATGACGCGCTGACTAAGGGACTGCGCCGCATCCCAGCGATTGAAGCCGTCACTGTCGTGGGACATGAGGAAGATCAGCTCCCGGTTGCTGTAGTCGAAGTGAAGTTTGACCGGAGCGGAGAAGCCGCGCAGCAGTGAGGGTACCGGCGCACAGTCAATGCCGGTAAAGGTAAAGTGCTCCACTGCCTGGTGCAGTTCCAGCATACGAGTGGAGCCTGAGAGCACAGCATCTCCTTCGAGTTGCAGGGGAATATCCCGCCCCTCCCCATCCAGCAGTCCTACCGCCAGGGGAATGTGCAATGGGGCTTTCTGTGACTGTCCGGGAGATGCCGGGGTGGACTGCTCCACCGTCAAAGTGTAGTGCCGTAACTGCTCATTATAGCTGCCGGTAACCTTCAACTCCGGGGTACCCGCCTGGCTGTACCAGCGTTTGAACTGCTGTAGATCCCGTCCCCCGGCATCGGCCATGCAGGCGACGAAATCGTCGGTGGTGACCGCCTGTCCGTCATGACGCTGAAAGTAGAGATCGGTGGCTTTGCGATAATCCTCCGCCCCCAGCAGGTTGTGCTGCATCCGCACCACCTCGGCACCCTTTTCGTAGATCGTCAGGGTGTAGAAGTTGTTGATCTCCATGTAGCTGTCGGGTCGCACCGGATGGGCCATGGGGCCGGCATCTTCGGCAAACTGATGGGCGCGCAGCAGGCGTACATCTTCAATGCGTTTAACTCCCCGGGAGCCCATATCGGCAGAGAACTCCTGGTCGCGAAACACCGTCAGCCCCTCCTTCAGGCTGAGTTGAAACCAGTCGCGGCAGGTGATGCGGTTGCCGGTCCAGTTGTGGAAGTACTCGTGGGC
>JBEVXT010000535.1:3242-21479 GCA_040505955.1 Sedimenticola sp.
GAAACACCGTCAGCCCCTCCTTCAGGCTGAGTTGAAACCAGTCGCGGCAGGTGATGCGGTTGCCGGTCCAGTTGTGGAAGTACTCGTGGGCGATCACCCCCTCAATACCCTGAAAATCGCCATCGGTGGCGGTATCGGGCCGTGCCAGTACATATTTGGAGTTGAAGATATTGAGCCCCTTGTTCTCCATCGCACCCATGTTGAAGTCGTTGACCGCCACGATCATATAGATATCCAGATCGTACTCACGACCGTAGTGCTCCTGATCCCAGCCCATGGCGTTTTTCAGGGAGAGCATGGCGTGATCGCACTTGTCGATATTCTCCGCCTCGACATAGATGCGTAACGCCACATCCCGCCCGGAAGCGGTGGTAAATTGATCCTCTATTGAGCGCAGATTCCCCGCCACCAGGGCAAACAGATAGGCGGGCTTGGCAAAGGGATCCTCCCAGCGCACCCGGTGACGCCCGTTTTCAAGCTGCTCCTGCACCAGCGGATTACCGTTGGAGAGCAACACCGGATAACGCTGTTGATCGGCAACAATGGTGGTGGTGAAGCGGCTCATCACATCGGGACGGTCAAGATACCAGGTGATCTTGCGGAACCCCTCCGCCTCGCACTGAGTGCAGAACATGCCGCTGGACTTGTAGAGTCCCTCAAGAGCGGTATTCTTCTGAGGCAAGATTCTTACTTCACTCTCCAGGGTGAAGCGCTCCGGTACCTGAAAAACGGTCAATCCCTCCTCATCCACCCGATACTGTTCCACTGCAATATCAGCCCCGTCGAGACGCAGAGAGAGCAGTTCCAACTGCTCACCATCCAGCCGCAGCGATGCCCCCCCCCCGCCATCAGGGTTACGGCGCAGGGCCAGCCTTGCAGTCACCCGCGTCTCCTCCTCACCCAGATCAAAGTGCAGATCGACACTGTCGATAAGGTATTCAGGCGGTCGGTAGTCCTTCAGATAGACGGTTTTGGGGGGTTCGTGAAGCATCAGCACTCTCTTAAAGTTCATGGTCTGGAGGGGGATATCCCGCTACCCAGGAAAGGGATCAAGTAGACCACCGGAGGGGTGGTTGGTAGAATATAAGGGTCGCAGAAAAAATAATAATCCAATCTTGCTTCTCTTTTGGCCCAGTTTCAGTGTTGCAACAAGGAACTCTGCACCGATAAATCGAAACCGGAGTCCAGTGTGATTTTGGGATGATTATATATTTCCTGGGCACCGAATCCCTAAATTTTATGCAGAGTACCATTTATGCCGAAAGTCGTAATCTACAGTACCGCAATCTGCCCCTACTGCGTCCATGCCAAGCAGCTGCTCACCCGAAAAGGGGTAGAGTATGAAGAACTCTACATCGACAGCAGCCGTGAGCTGATGCGGGAGATGCTGGAGCGCAGCCAACGGCGCACCGTGCCACAGATCTTTATCGATGACTACCACGTCGGGGGTTACGAGGATCTCGCCGAGCTCAACGCCTTTGGTAACCTCGACCCGCTACTGGGGCTGGCTGCCAATGACGAGCCGGAAATGACTCAGGAAGAAGATGACATCACATGAGTGGTGGTGAAAATCCCAAGGGCTTGCGTCTGGACAAGTGGCTGTGGGCTGCGCGCTTTTTCAAAACACGGCAGTTGGCGGTTGAGGCGATCAGCGGCGGTAGGGTACACCTAAACGGGCAACGGACAAAACCGGGCAAGGAGGTCAAGCCGGGGAACCGGCTTGAGATCCACAAGGAGTCGCTCTCCTGGGATATTGAGGTCAAGGTGATACCCAGGCAGCGCCGCCCCGCCTCAGAAGCGGTCACCTTTTACGAGGAGCTGGAGGAGAGTATCCTCCGGCGACAAAAAATGGTGGATGAGCAACAACTGTTACGAGCGGCAAGCCCAAAACAAGAGAGCGGCCGACCGAGCAAGAGAGACCGACGAATGATCCACCGGTTTACCAGTAAGGAGTGAACCCCATGGATCAGGATGCCTACCACAAGACCTACCACAGCATGAACGAACGGTTCTGCCTGTTCGAAAAAGGGATACTCACCAGTCAGTGCAGCTGCTCCCGCTCAGCGCGCTTCTACCTGGCGGAGAGAATCGGCGTTCACTGCGACAGCGATGAAGGGCAGCACCGCTGCCGTGATCTGCTGGAACTGCTTCGCCATCACGCCCGTTTCACCCTGAAGAACCACAGCAGGGGTGCGCTCCCCCACGGCCAGGCGATGCGCATCCAGATCGGCGGTCTCCGTGGCGTCCATGCGGTGCTCAACAATGAGGAGGCGCCGCCACTGTGCATTGAAGATATCTACGTTCTGCTCAAACAGGCAGTTGAAACCTATAAATCCCTCGATCAACTCCCCTTCCAGGAGGTGATCAAACAGGTCGCTGCCTACAAAGGCCGTCGCCGTGGGCCTGCCTAGCGTCAGTCCAGAAATAAAAAACGGGACGCTGTGTACGCAGAGGAGGCGCAGAGTACGCTGAGAAATACCTCTATTCGCAGCTGGGCCTTTCCCATATAAATGGGCAATCGGGCAAAAGATTGATCAGGGTCATAGCACTCACCGCCATCTTCAATTGGGATAGTAGACAGTTTGATACTCCCCCGTGATCAAGGAGAAAAAGATGCCCGCTTATACCACGCACGACATCCGAAACATCGCCCTGGTGGGCCAAACCGGTGGTGGTAAGACAACACTGGCTGAAGCTCTGCTGCATGCCGCCGGGGCGATCAAAAGCATGGGCAGCATCGAGCAGGGCAATACGGTCTGCGACTACGATCCCCAGGAGCAGCAGTATGAGCACTCACTCAACGCCTCACTCGTCTGGCTGAGAAAGGACGCCAAGCAGGTCAACCTGCTCGACACTCCGGGACTGCACGATTTTTTCGGTCGCGCATACAGCGCACTGCAGGCGGTAGAGACCGCAGCGGTAGTGATCAATGCCGAATCCGGTATTGAACCGGCTACCCAGTCGATGATGGAACACGCTCTCGAAGATGAACTCTGCCGGGTCATCATCATCAACAAGATCGACTCACCCACCGCCGACCTGGCGGCACTAGTGGATGATATCCGCCTCACCTTTGGTGATGAGTGCCTGCCGTTAAACCTCCCCGCCGCATCCGCTGGCAAAGTGGTGGACTGTTTCTTCCGGCCGGAGGGGGAAGAGACGCTCTTTTCCTCGGTGGCCGACGCCCACACCAACATCATCGACCAAGTGGTGGAGATGGACGAAGAGCTGATGGAGATCTACCTGGAACAGGGTTCGGAACTGGAACCGGATCAGCTGCATGCCCCCTTCGAGAAAGCACTGCGTGAAGGGCATCTGGTGCCGATCTGCTTCACCTCAGCCACCACCGGTGCCGGTATTAGTGAGTTGCTGGATGTCATCACCCGCCTGATGCCGGATCCGACAGAGGGTAATCCCCCCCATTTTCTCAAATGCGAAGAGGGTGATGCCGTGCCGGTTGAAATAAGCCCGGACAAAGAGAAACATGCCGTCGCCCACGTATTCAAGGTCACCAACGATCCATTCCGGGGCAAGCTGAGCCTGCTCCGTCTCTACCAGGGGAGCCTGACACCGAGCAGCCAGCTGTTTATCGGTGAAGCGAGAAAACCTTTCAAGGTGACCCATCTGCTACGGATTCAGGGTAAGGATCAGAGTGAAATGGAGCAGGCCGTGCCGGGTGATATCTGCGCCGTTGCCCGGGTCGATGAGATTTTCCGTGACGCCGTACTCCATGACTCCCATGACGAAGACAACTACCACCTGCAGCCGGAAAATTTCCCCATGCCGCTGTTCGGCCTGGCGCTGATTCCCAACAAACGAAGTGATGACCAGAAGCTCTCAGACGCCCTGCACAAACTGCAGGCTGAGGATCCCTGCCTGGTGGTGGAACATGCCAATCAAGCCAACGAGACAGTGATCCGCGGCCTTGGTGACCTGCACCTGCGGGTAGTGCTGGAGCAGCTGGAGCAGCGTTTCAATGTCAATGTCGATACCCAGCCTCCGAGCATCCCCTACCGCGAAACGATCAGCAGCGCCGCCGATGGCCAGTACCGTCACAAAAAGCAGACCGGCGGCGCCGGTCAGTTTGGTGAAGTCTCCCTGCGCATCGCCCCGCTACCCCGTGGTGAAGGATTTCAGTTTGTTGATGAGGTAAAGGGCGGCGTCATCCCCGGGCAGTATATGCCTGCGGTTGAAAAAGGGATCGTTCAGGCGATGGAAGAGGGCTTTATCGCCGGTTATCCGATGCAGGATGTGCGCGTCACCATATATGACGGCAAATACCACGCGGTCGACTCCAAAGAGATCGCCTTTGTCGCCGCCGGTAAAAAAGCCTTCCAGACCGCCCTGGAAAAAGCGCGCAGTATCGTCCTCGAACCGATGGTGGAGATAAAGATCGAAGCCCAGGGCGAAGCGATGGGCGACATCACCGCCGACCTCTCCGGCCGTCGCGGCCGCGTCAGCGACACCAATGCCAACCCCAACGGCCACCTGGTGATCAGCGGTCTGGTGCCGCTCTCAGAGCTGGATGATTACAGCTCCAGATTAAAAGCGATCACCGGCGGTGAAGGGAGCTACAAAATCAACTTCAGCCACTACGACCCAGTACCGGGAAATATTCAGAAAACCCTGGCAAAAGAGTATAAGGAACAGCAGCAGACGGGGGCTTGATTCAGCTTGGGGCGGTGTACAGGTTGATAGTGTGCGTACAGTAATATCAGCGCCCCACAATTTAAGGAATTAACATTGCAAATTAGAAAAGCAATAAAATTAGATCGCAAAGACATACTGAATGTTCATAATCAAGCTTTTGGTAAAGAGAAAGGCCCTGAAATTGCTAAGCTCGTAGATGACTTACTTAATGACAAAACAGCAATGCCTATTCTGTCGTTAGTTGCGATAGAGAACGAAAAGATAATTGGACATATTCTCTATACCAAAACAACAATCACCCAAACTGAATTATCAGTATCAACTCAGATTCTTGCGCCTTTAGCAATACTTCCTGACCAGCAGAAAAAAGGGATTGGCGAAAAGCTAATCAACGAAGGTATAAGGCAACTAAAAGAACTTGGAACAGAGTTAGTATTCGTTCTTGGACATCCAAGCTATTATCCTCGTTGTGGCTTTTTACCCGCTGGAGAAAAAGGCTTTGAAGCTCCATATCCAATCCCAGAAGAACATGCAGATGCATGGATGGTTCAATCACTGAATGGCAATGCTTTAGAAACAGCAAATGGAAAAGTCCAATGCTCAACCGTTCTAAATGAACCTCAACACTGGAGAGAGTGATTTTTCTAACAAGTGGCTGCAATGGACGTCAACTGCGCTGTATTGCCTCCACAGAGCTAAGCATCATGTTGAATAATTTAAGCAGAAGCGTGAATGATTCGAGATTCTCTCATGCCAGAACCATTAACAATTGCGGTATAGGTGGTGCTATATACTATATAAGGGGCGTGAATCTGCCTGACAATCATTATAGAATATAATAGCGCCCTACCTCTTAGAGAGAGCAACCCGGGAAGATCAGATGGTTCTGCAGGATATCAGTGCAAAGAAGATCACGAGTCAAAAGTTCTGGTTTGTCTTGGCCGTGAAGGATGACATGTTGACTGTTCATCAGAATGTCAAGCTGATGCCAAAGCTTCATCTACGCCAAAGCTTCACGCCAGGAACTGTATCGGAGTGAAAGACGCCTTTAAACATGGGGAGAAAAAACAGGACCCCCATCACTTACACAAACACGATTTAGTGATGGGCGTCCTGGTATTGCGGGTGAGGATGGAGTTTTCACCGCGCGTTTAAAGGAAGTTATCGAGGGAATGCTTCAAAATATTCCAAATAAAGGTTAGAAGGTAGTGTTTTCGTTTAACAAGGTGCTGCTACGGAAAGTTTACTCGCTGGAGTTCCTAAACTACCGCAGAGCGCGGCGTTAGGTGAATATCAATTCATGTATAAAGTTCGAGAAGCAATACCCTCTGATAGCGCTAAGGCTTGTGAAGTCTTACGACGCTCGATATCTGAAATATGCTCACTCGATTACAATGACCAGTCAGTCATTGACGAATGGTTAGATAATAAAACGGAGAGCAATGTTAAGGAATGGATTCAGTCCGTCAATTCATATTCTGTTGTTTGCACCAATGATGACCTCATAGTTGGCTTTGGGGTAATAACGCTGGAAGGAGAAGTTTTACTAATCTATTTGGTACCTGAAGCTCTCCACAAAGGTAACGGAAAACTAATGCTAGAAGCCATGGAAGAGCGTATCATTTCAGAAGGTATAGAAGAAATATATACTGTTAGTTCAATAACAGCTAAACCATTCTATGAGAGAAATGGTTATACAAAGAATGGTGCACCATTGTTAGTTGGTAATATTAAAGGAGACTTTCCATTGATCAAAAGAGTATCACCTAACGAATAAGGACAAGTCATGCGAGCTTGCCGCAAAAAGACAAAAAAGACAAAAAAAGACAGGACACCCATCACTTACACAAACACGATTTAGTGATGGGTGTCCTGGTATTCATCAGTGCCACGTAAGAAAACTGGAAGAAAACTGGGACATCCGTCACCTTCATCGAGTAAAGGGTGTCCTCATTTGGTGCTACTGTTTTTATTGATATAGTTTTTTAAAGTTTTGATTTATATTCTCACCCCTGATTTGGATTACTTATGACAAACAATGATATTTTACGCCGCATCCGCTATGTCTTCGATTTTAGTGATAAAAAAATGATCGCCATATTCAGCTTAGCTGATGAGCAAGTGGTACTGGAGGTGATAAAAAGCTGGTTCAAAAAAGAGGAAGATGCCGGATACCAGGCCTGTAGCGATACTCAACTGGCGCTGTTTCTGAATGGCCTGATCAATGAGAAACGAGGAAAAAGGGAAGGGCCACAGCCCGAACCTGAGAAGCGCCTGACTAATAATATTATTTTAAAGAAGTTAAAAATCGCGCTAAATATGAAAGCAGATGATGTACTCAAGACATTAGCCCTGGCCGACTTACGTATCAGCAAACATGAATTAAGCGCCTTCTTCCGCAAACCAAATCATAAACACTACCGTGAGTGCAAAGATCAGATTCTTCGTAATTTTTTAAAAGGCTTACAACTCAAATATCGCCCCGGAGCAGAAGCAAAAGAGAAGTCCGTATGGGAGCAGAAAAAATAGATATGCGGAGCCGTCAGGAAAAAGGGAGCGATTCTGCTCGACTCGGAGATAAAGACAGGACACTCATCACTCAATAAAAGACGAAAACCGAGACACCCACCACTTACAAAAACACGATTTAGTGAGGGTATCCTGGTATTGCTGAAGAACCGTGTCATCCAGGCACATGTCGGGATCAAGTACCGTGCTGGTTTCCTGGGGCAATAGAGTGGTATTTGCGCTTATTCGTCTGTTTCAAAAGAGGCATTTTCAACAATAACCTCATATTTATAACCGTAGCCAAAGTCTTTATCCGTGGTCAGGGTGCCATGGGCAAGCACAATATCTCCAACAGTGGTGGTGGTACTTTTAGTAAGGAAGATGATGTCGTTGGTGCCGAGCTCACCTGTACCATCCTGAATATGAATCCAGTTTTTATTCATGATGTTATTGGATACTTTGACAACCTGCCCCCGCACTTTTATGGCCTTGCCCATCAGCTCAGCCTTGCGGTTGAACAGTTCGGCTACGGTGTAGCCGTCATCGGCCTTGCTGAGCTTGGCGATGGGAGTAACGGTTTTAGACGGACTGGTTTTGGTGTGTGGGGTGGCCGATCCCGTGCTCGAAACGCTGTTGCCCTGGGTTATGCCACCGACGAACATCAGACTTTTGAATGTGCGGTTGAGGCTCTTGCTGGTAAAATTTGGCATGCTCATCTGTTCGCTAAAGCTGACGATATCTCCAACTTTTACCGAAGCACTGGGTCCGGCAATCCAAAAATCTTTACCATTTTCCATGATTTTGGCGTAGGTGTAGCCGCCGGAGGTCATGGACTCCAAGATGGTGCCTGTGTGATTGGCAGCCAATGTCAGTGGAGAGGCTATCAAAAGGGCAAGAGTGAGCAGGGGTTTTAGATTCATGGGTTGGTCCGAATGGCAGTGATAGTAGGACATTGTAGCCTTAACACCAGGGGCAGGTCAGCTATAAAAAAACCAAAAACCGCAAAAACCGAGACACCCATCACTTACACAAACACGATTTAGTGATGGGTGCCCTGGTATTGTAGTGCTGGTATTGCTGGTATTGCACACTAGGTATTGCATTTCCCTGGTCAGGAATTTAGTTCAATGTTGTGCCGAATGAAACAGGGGCTGTGCAGTTACGAAAAAACCACACTTTTCTCTTTATAGCTGCCGCCGCTTCCTGTATCTTTCCTGCCCATGCAACCAATGATGAATATAGCGGTACGTGCCGCCCGTAACGCCGGTAGCGTACTACTCCGCTACCATGACCGTGTCGATACTCTTTCGATCAGTTCGAAGGGGATGAATGATTTCGTCTCCGAGGTGGACAAGGCTTCCGAGCAGATCATTATCAAGACCCTGCGGGACTACTATCCTGACCACTCGATTCTGGCGGAGGAGAGTGGACGTCATGACGGTAATGAGTTCCAGTGGGTCATTGATCCTCTCGACGGCACTACCAACTACCTCCATGGCTTCCCTCAGTTTTCGGTCTCTATTGCACTTAAACATAAAGGGGTGCTAGAGCATGGTGTGGTCTACGATCCGTTGCGCGACGAAATGTTTACCGCCAGCCGTGGCGAAGGCGCTCTGCTTAATGACCGGCGCCTGCGGGTGAGCAAAATAAAGGGGCTGAAAGGCGCCCTCCTCGGCACTGGCTTTCCCTACACCGATTTTTCCCATCTCGACGCCTATATGGGCATGTTCACTGATCTGGTAAAGCAGACCGCAGGATTACGCCGCCCCGGTTCCGCTGCCCTCGATTTTGCCTATGTGGCGGCGGGCCGCCTCGACGGTTTCTGGGAGTTGGGTCTTTCGGAGTGGGATTTTGCTGCGGGAGCACTGCTGGTAAAGGAGGCCGGTGGCACTGTTTCTGATATTGGCGGCGGCGGCCGTTTCCTCGAAACCGGCAACGTCATCGCCGGGGGCATGCGTCTCCACGGCGCTATGGTGAAGGTGATTCAGCCTCACCTAACAGCCTCGATCAAAGCCTAAAACTCACGTAACTATTCAGCTCACCCCTGAAATTCGCCTTTTCTGAGTTAAAGAATAATCATTGGCACACATAAACTCGTATTTTGTGCCTTTTCATCCTTAAACCGGCTCTGTAGCAAAATTCTGAAAACCACAGTTATGGTGGAACAGAGGTGTTGTAGGAGCAAACTTGTTCGCGATGGACTACGAAACGTGCTCTTCGCGAACAAGTTCGCTCCTACGCCTGAGTTCCTGATTACCGTGCTGAATAGTTACAAACTCTCACCCCCCCACTACAACAGATAATCTGACGAACGTCACAACTTACGCCACTGCAGATTCAAGTTTCTCCCGACTATACCGCTAAAGAATTTGAATAGGGGACAACTAGGTTCCCTCACCGTCAGAGAGTGAAACTGCGGCAAATGGGCAAAGAGAGAGACAGTCAGATACCCCTGAGTGAGCGCGCCCTGGAGATGGTAATGCGCGATGTGCTTGACTGCCTGGGGGAAGTTTCACTGGAGTCGGCCTTTCAGGAGCGCTGCACCGACTTTGAGATTCTCGAAATATCTCCCGCGTCGACTAAATACCAGCAACAACAGACGGTGGCTGATCAACCGGAAGAGACGGATATTATTCCATTTCCTCACCGCCGTCGCGCTATCGGCTGACGCTTTTACTTACCGAAAAGTTACGCTGTTGAGTAATCATTGAATCGATTGGAGCGGGGGACACGCTTTGACCAATCGCGAACAAGTTCGCTCCTACGGGGGGAAATATCTCGTTCAGACTGGCAGTCTAAGGTTCAGCACCGGCTTCCGCGCCCTCTTTCTTAATCGGCATCAGATCGGCTTTGCTGATTCCCAGCATCAGAACTGCGGTACTGGCAACGTAGATAGAGGAGTAGGTACCCACCAACACGCCGATGATCAGTGCCAGGGCAAAGCCGTGGATGATCTCTCCGCCGAGCAGAAACAGCGCGCTCAGCACCAGCAGGGTGGTCAACGAGGTAACCAGGGTGCGCGAGAGGGTCTGATTCAGTGAGCTGTTGATCACCTCCGGGGAGGTTCCCTTGCGCATCTTGCGAAAATTCTCACGGATGCGGTCATAGACCACGATGGTATCGTTCAGGGAGTAGCCGATCACCGCCAATAACGCCGCCAGCACCGTAAGATCGAACTCAATCTGAAACAGCGAGAAGATGCCGAGGGTGACCATGACATCGTGAACCAACGCAATCACCGAGCCCAGGGCAAAACGGTACTCAAAACGCAGCGCGACATAGATGAGAATACCGATCAGCGCATAGAGCATGGCCAGACCGCCATCCTCAGTCAGTTCATCGCCCACCTGAGGGCCGACAAACTCAACCCGGCGCAGATCAGCCGTACCATCTACCAGCTGATTCAGTGCCGCAAAGGCGCGGTCACTCAGCTCTGAATTTGGAATATTTTCCTGGGGCGCCAACCTCACCATGACATCTTTCGAAGTACCGAAATGCTGTGCCGTGGCATCCGGGAAACCACCCGCTGAGAGAGCGGTACGAACCGAGGCCAACTCAATCGGCTGCTGATAACCCACTTCGACGATAGTTCCGCCGGTAAAATCGATGCCCAGCGACAACCCCCGGACAAACAGTGAAACGATGGCGACCAGGATAATGGAGGCCGACAGGATCATGGCAAACTTACGCTTGCTCATAAAGTCTATTTTCGTATTGCTTTTGAAGAGCTGCATTACAGTTTCTATTCCCTAAAATGCGAACTACCGACGCCGATCTGAAACAGTCTCAGGCCAATCGCCGATTCATATAGCCAGTTTGGAGAGGCGTTTTCCGCCATACACCAGATTAATCACCGCCCGGGTACCAATAATCGAGGTGAACATTGATGTGAGAATGCCGATACCCAGGGTCACCGCAAAGCCCTTGATCGGGCCAGTACCGAAACTGAACAGCACCACCGCGGCTATCAGGGTGGTGATATTGGCATCAACAATGGTCCACAGCGCCTTCTCATAACCGGAGTAGATACTAGCCTGGGGCGTGTTGCCGACCCGAATCTCCTCACGGATACGCTCAAATATGAGTACGTTGGCGTCCACCGCCATACCGACCGTCAGCACGATACCGGCGATGCCGGGGAGGGTCAGAGTCGCCTGGAACATCGACAGCACAGCGACAATAAGTACCAGATTCATCCCCAGGGCGAGGTTGGCCACCAGACCGAACATGCGGTAATAGACCACCATAAAGACCATCACCAGCAGCAGGCCGATCATCACCGAGCGGAATCCCTGGTCGATATTGTCTTGCCCCAGGCTGGGGCCGATGGTGCGCTCCTCAACTATATCGATGGGAGCGGCAAGGGCACCGGCGCGCAGCAGCAGTGCCAGATCATGGGCCTCTTCGGAACTATCCAGGCCGGTGGTTTGGAAGCGGGCACCGAAGGGTTCCAGAATATTGGCAACGCTGATCACCTCTTCCACCGGGATTTTACGGGTCACCGGCTTGCCATCGACAATCCGCACCTCGTTACGGGTCTCGATAAAGACCACCGCCATCGGCTTGCCGACGTTATCGTTGGTCACCTTGCGCATACGCCCGGCACCCGGACCGTCAAGATTGACCGATACCATCGGTTGCCCGGAGCGCGAATCAATACCCGAGCGTGCATTGGTAATCTGGTTACCGGTAACAATCAGGCGTTTTTTCAGCAGGATGGGGCGGCCTTCGCGGGTACGATAGAGCTTGGTGCCGACCGGTATCTTACCGGCCACAGCATCCTCGACACTGTGTTCGGTATCGGCGAGGCGGTACTCCAGGGTTGCGGTGGCTCCGATAAGATCCTTCACCTTGGACGGATCCTGAACACCCGGCAGCTGAATAACGATGCGGCGCTCACCCTGCTGCTGGATCACCGGCTCGGAAACCCCGAGGGCATCTACGCGATTACGTAGTGTGGTAATGTTCTGTTCGAGGGCGAATTTCTTTACCGCCTGCTGTTCACGTTTCCCCATGCGGGTGGTGACGATGTAGAACCCACCCTCGTCTTTACTCACGACCACAAGATCCCGGAACTCATTACCGATCAACTCATTCGCTTTATCACGATCTTCCAACTTTTTAAAACTGACGGTGACAGTATCGATAGACTGGGCGACTTTGCTGTAGCGCAGCTTGTTTTTGCGCATCAGAGTGCGGATATCACTGGTATAGCGCTCCATTGACTGCTTAACCGCCGCATCCATATCGACATCAATCAGCACATGGATACCACCACGCAGATCGAGGCCCAGATACATCGGTACAGCGCCCATAGTGCGCAGCCAACCCGGCACATCGGTACTCAGCGTCAACGCCACGTTGTAGTCACCGGCAAGGGCGACCTCCAGAGTCTCCTTGGCACGCAGCTGGGTCTCTGAGTCGCTGAAGCGAACCAGCAGCTTACCGCCACCGCTCTCCATCGACTTAATCTCAAGCCCGGCACCCTTCAGGGCATCACGCACTCGCGCCTCGGTGGTAACATCAACCTTGGCCTTGCGGGTGCCGGAGATGTCCATAGCCGGATCCTGAGAAAAGATATTGGGCAGGGCGAAGACCAGACCGATCAGCACCACAACCACAACCAGAATATTCTTCCATAAAGGGTATCGATTCATTTTCTTGCTTATGCTTTTATTGGTGGCTCAACACACCAGTGTATATGGTACAAATGATGGCCGGCGTGTCCGACCACAAAGTTTGCAGCGGATTACAGCTCTTTCAGGGTACCCTTGGGCATCACTGCTTCTACCGACTGGCGACGGATCTTGACCTCCACCCCTTTTGCAATCTCTACCTGGGCAAAGTTATCACCCAGTGCCACAACCTTCCCCATCAGACCGCCGCCGGTCTGTACCTCATCACCCTTGGCGAGTGCTTCGATCAGCTTTTTATGCTCTTTCTGGCGCTTCATCTGCGGTCGGATCATAAGGAAGTAGAGGATAACAATCAGGCCGGCAGGCAAAATCAGTGACTCCATGCCACCAGCACCCATACCACCGGCTGTTTGAGCCATTGCGTCGGAAATAAAGAAATTCATACTGTTTTCACCTGTATCGAACGGGTTTTTATGGAATCCCCAGGCAACATCAGCCTCTCCGGGAATGGCAAAACGGGGATTATGACACAACCGCACTCATCATTTAAAGGAGACGAAATATATCACTGAATTAGGAACCTTCCCTCATGGCATAAAAATCCCTGACAAAAGCCTCAAATCGCCCCTCCTCTATCGACTCACGGATGCCGCGCATCAGCGTCTGGTAGTAGTAAAGATTGTGGATGGTGTTGAGGCGGGCACCGAGAATCTCATTACAGCGGGTCAGGTGTCGCAGGTAGGCGCGGCTGTAATTGCGGCAGGTGTAGCAGTCGCAGAGGGGGTCAAGCGGCCCAATATCATCAGCATGGACGGCGTTGCGGATACGCACCACCCCCTGGTGAGTAAACAGGTGGCCGTTACGGGCATTGCGGGTCGGCATCACGCAGTCAAACATATCGATGCCGCGGGATACCGCCGCGACGATATCCTCAGGCGTCCCCACCCCCATCAGGTAGTGGGGCTTCTCCGGGGGCAGTCGGGTGGAGAGAAAATCGAGCACCCGCCAGCGATCCTCCGGGGGCTCTCCCACCGACAGACCACCCACTGCATAGCCGTCAAAATCAATCTCTGTCAAACCCTCCAGTGAGCGCCCCCGCAAGTCATCAAAAACACCGCCCTGAACAATACCAAAGAGGGCTGAAGGGTTGTCTCCGTGGGCCTCCCGGCTCCTGGCAGCCCAGCGCAGGGAGAGTTCCATGGAGCTCTCAACCTCCCGCTCGGTGGCCGGATAGGGGGTACACTCATCAAATATCATGACGATATCCGAGCCGAGATCGCGCTGCACCGCCATCGACTCTTCCGGCCCCATAAAGATACGACTGCCGTTCACCGGGGAACGAAAATGAACTCCCTCCTCCGTAATCTTGCGCATCTTCCCCAGGCTGAAGACCTGAAAACCGCCGGAATCTGTGAGAATGGGGCGCTGCCAATGGGTAAAGTCGTGAAGATCGCCGTGACGGCGGATAATTTCGGTTCCCGGACGCAGCATCAGGTGGAAGGTGTTGCCAAGAATAATCTCAGCACCCATCCCCTCAAGCTCTTCCGGCGTCATCGCCTTGACCGTACCGTAGGTACCTACCGGCATAAAGGCGGGTGTCTCCACGCTACCCCGGGGGAAAGTCAATCTCCCCCGCCTTGCCCGACCATTCTGACCTAATAGTTCAAATTTCATGACATACATCATTAAAAAAAACAGGTTTATCTTGACACAACTGAGCTAAATATTAGAAAATGCCCATGTACTGAAACATTCAGTACACTCCTCCATCCTCCTTTGGTGGAACCCTTATCGCGCGGCATCCTAGCCGCGCGTTTTTTTTGTCCCTATTCTGCACTTTTCTCAAGAAACATCGCATCGCCGTAACTAAAAAAACGGTAGCGCTGCTCCACAGCATGGGAGTAAGCCGCCATAATCGACTCGTAGCCGGAAAATGCTGATACCAGCATCAGCAGTGTGGACTCCGGCAGATGGAAGTTGGTGATCATGGCATCCACACTTTTGAATTGATAGCCCGGGGTGATAAAGAGCCGGGTATCCCCTTCAAACGGCTTCAATCCCCCCCCTGCTGATGCCGCCTCAAGGCTGCGCACACTGGTGGTTCCCACCGCGACGACCCGCCCACCGTTCAAGCGCGTCTCCCGTACTTTGTCGCAGGTCTCCCGGCCCACCTCAACATATTCACTGTGCATCACATGATCTTCCAGGCGATCAACCCGCATCGGGCGAAAAGTACCCGCCCCCACATGCAGAGTCACCCGCGCCTGCCCCACCCCCATGGTGGAGAGCTGCTCAAGCATTGGCTGATCAAAATGAAGACCGGCGGTGGGCGCCGCCACCGCCCCCAGGCGATCCGCATAGACCGTTTGATAGCGCTCTTCATCCAGCGCATCATCATCCCGGCTGATATAGGGAGGCAACGGCATATGACCCGCCAACCTCATCAGCTCCATAAAACCCATACCGGGAGACGTCAACTCAAACAGATCATCCACACGACAGACCACACTCAGTTCAGCCGTATCGCCAATCAGAATCCGACTTCCCGGTTTCGGTGACTTACTTGCCCGGACGTGGGCAAGGGCACTGCCAGACCCCAGCACCCGCTCAATCAGTATCTCAACCCGGCCTCCGCTTGCCTTACGGCCATAGAGGCGCGCCTGCATCACCCGGGTATCATTGAATACCAGCAGATCCCCGAGCTGCAGCAGTTTGGGCAGATCACTGAACTGGCGATCCACAACAGCCCCGCCACCATTCAGGCAGAGCAGACGGCTTCCCCCCCGGGTACTGGCCGGGTACTGAGCGATCAGCTCCTGAGGGAGGTGGTAATTGAAGTCGCTACGTTGCATGGCGGCGGGATATTACCATAGCGGGACGGACCTGTTTCACATTTGCGCAAAACCAGGAAATGGCTATACTACGCACTTCCAATTGCCGGGGTGGTGAAATTGGTAGACACAGGGGATTCAAAATCCCCCGGGGGCAACCCCTTGCCGGTTCGAGTCCGGCCCTCGGTACCAGTTATAGAACAAGGGCTTACGCCATTTCAGGCGCAAGCCCTTTTTCTTTATCCAAGCCATTTAGTACCACTTTTAGTCCACCAAGCCGCAACACGATCCCACATAGACCCTCCATATTGAGAGCAAAGGGGGTGCGCAAACTTGTTGATTAGATCGTGCAAAATGAAAAACCTGCTTTCGGTCAGTGGCGAACCTACAGGGCATCTAGGCTAAACAGCCGCAGCCACCCTAAAGCAGGCGTTGATGGGAATGGGCTAATAGTCCGCAATGCGACCGAAGAAGACCAAACCGAGCCTATACTCTAATCCAAATGGTAAAAAATCGCTTACAATCAGGAACAATACTATGTTGCATAGTCAACGCTAAGAGATAAAGACAATTATTTCATAACTGACTGCAATGCCAAGGATTAACCCAGAAATACTGACGTGGGCAAGGGAAGCCGCTGAGCTGCCTCTAGACGATGCTGCTCGGAAAATTGGCCTTCAGAGCACGAAAACGGCGACGGGCGCAGAGAAATTAGCCCGGCTCGAATCTGGTGAGAAAGCCCCCTCTTATAAACAGTTAGCGTCTATGGCTGATGCTTACCACCGGCCACTGATCACTTTTTACTTGGGCACGCCACCAATCATTGCAGACAAGGGCGGCGATTTCCGAAAATTGCCTGCTGACTTCTCCCGAAAAGAAAATGCTCTGCTCGAAGCACTCATTCGTGATGTCAAAGCACGCCAAGACATGATCCGCAGTCTCCTGGAAGATGAAGAGGAAGCGCAGCCCCTCTCCTTTGTTGCTTCCATGACAAGGCAAGATGGCGTCCCAGCGGTTACCGCAGCCATCCAGGCTCAGATGAGCATCAGCTTGGAGAGCATTCGCCAGTGCCCGGATAAGGGAGCGGTTTTCAATTTTGTTCGTGCAAAAGCTGAGGCGGCAGGTTTTTTTGTGTTGTTAGCTGGTGATTTAGGCTCCCACCATTCTGACATCAGTGTCGAAATTTTCCGGGGTTATGCTATCGCTGACCCAATAGCACCCTTCATCGTCATCAATGACAACGACTCTAAAGGTGCTTGGACATTCACCCTTCTCCACGAGATCGCGCACATCCTGTTAGGTGAGGAAGGGGTCAGCAACATGTGGGCAGAAAATCAGATCGAAAAATTCTGCAATGAAGTCGCCGCTTCCCTTCTGGTGAATACGGCAGAACTCACCGAATTGGGAATTAGTCAGGAAACAAGTCGTGAAGATACGCTGGCTGCGATCCATCACTTCTCTACAACAAGAAACCTCAGCAACACCTTTGTTGCTTACAACCTATACAAGGCGGGCTATCTGTCTTGGGTTCAGTACGAAGATTTGAGCATTGAGTTTCGTGAGCAATGGCAGGCACGCAAGCAAGTAACCAAAAAAGCACGCCAGGGAAGTGGCCCCTCTTATCACCTCATCAGGCGCCACCGCCTTGGGGGCGCAATTACTGACTTTGTCAGTCGAATGATGGGTGAAGGTGCACTTTCTCCAACCAAGGCCGCAAAAATCCTTGGCGTTAAAGCTCACAACGTTCGGCAAGTTCTCGGTTAGATGTAGGAGCGCTGAAATGGATAAGGGATTACATGTTCTACCTGCTTGACGCCAACACGCTGATCACAGCGAAGAACGATTACTACCAGATGGAACGCGTTCCAGAGTTCTGGGACTGGATCTTGCACCATGCCGAGCAAGGCTCAGTGAAGGTTCCTCCAGAAATCTTCAACGAGATTAGAAAAGGCACCGATGACCTGGCCGATTGGGTAAAAAAGGCCCATGTGGAATCAGCCCTACTTCTACCGGAAGAGGTTGACCCAGGCTTGCTACAACATATATTGGGCGAAGGCTATGCCCCGAACCTTACCGATGTCGAACTTGAGAAAATCGGTATGGACCCTTTCTTGATCGCATATGCATTACCCCCTACGCAGCCAACTGCATGGTGATTTCGGGAGAGGTTAGTGCACCTAAGAAACAGCGTGCTAATCGAAAAGTCCCAGACGTGTGCAAAAGCCTAGGCATCCCGTGCAGGAATATATTCACCCTGGTAACTAATCTGAACTTCAGCACCAGTTGGAATACAAGTATCTAATTCAGCATATTTGCGCCCCTGATATATTGTTTTACTAACGTCGCTTTTGGGTATTAACAGTACCAAAAGACGAACTCGGTAGATCACATCAGTCAGTTTCGATTGAAATTGATCTCGCCCTTTGCGTTCTACCGCACACCGACATTTAGCAGTAGAAAACTGCTCTTGCATAGCACAAGAAACACCCATTTCAGCAGCGGCGACGCACGAACAAATCACCCAAGCCGATAGACCCCAGATCTAAGAGTTTCCCACCCTGGAGCTTGAAAGCTTCAGAGAAGTTCAGAAAAACCCACTCTCTCCCGAGCAG
>JBEVXT010000536.1:0-3001 GCA_040505955.1 Sedimenticola sp.
GTAAGGAGCCAGTTGAATACCGCATGACAGTTCACTTGTTTGGCGCTACATCCTCGCCTGGTTGTTCAAATTTCGGGTTCAAGCGAACTGCTGATGATAACCAGGCAGAGTTTGGATCAGAAGTTGCGAACTTCATTCGCAGAGACTTCTACGTAGACGATGGGCTGACATCGGTATCTAGTGTTGATGAAGCTGTTCATTTGATTGATCAAAGTAGAGCTCTGTGTGACAAGGGTGGCTTGAAGCTACACAAGTTTGTATCGAATGACAAAGATGTCATTGCGCACATTGACCCTGAAGTCCGAGCAAAGGATCTGAAGAATGTCAACATTGCTTCAGACAAGCTACCAGTAGAGAGAGTTTTGGGCATCCTTTGGTGTATCGAGTCGGATACGTTCCAATTCAGAGTTGTTCTGAAAGACCGTCCCCTCACTAGGCGTGGAATTCTGTCAACGGTGTATTCTATGTATGATCCTCTTGGATTCATAGCTCCTGTAGTTCTGGTAGGCAAACAAATTTTGCAGCAAATGTGTGCCGATCGTGCTGACTGGGATGATCCGCTTCCAGACAACTTGCGTGCAAAGTGGGATAATTGGCGTAGAGATCTGGTAGAAAGTATCTCATCATTGAATATCCAGAGGTGTGTGAAACCGGACGGTTTTGGAAAGGTTGAGGTCACTGAAGTACATCATTTCTCAGATGCTAGTACAGGTGGCTATGGTCAATGTTCTTACCTTCGCTTGGTCAACAGTTCAGGTCAGGTTCATTGTTCATTGTTGATGGGCAAGTCCAGGGTTGTACCTTTGAAACCAATAACAATTCCTCGTCTTGAGCTTTCTGCTGCTCTGCTCTCTGTGAAGACTGCCTCGCTGATTGAACAGGAACTTGACTATGAGAATCTGAGTCACGTTTATTGGACGGACAGTAAAGTCGTACTGGGATATCTGTCGAACGAAGCAAGGCGTTTCCATGTCTTCGTCGCTAATAGGGTACAACAGATAAAGGATCATACCAAGCCTTCACAGTGGAGATATGTCCCTTCAAAGGAAAACCCTGCTGATGTTGCGTCCAGAGGAGCAACGCCCAAAGAACTACAGAATGAGTCTAGCTGGTTCAAAGGTCCCGGCTTCCTTTGGGAAGGCGAAATGCTTGTGCCACCCGAGGAAGAAATTAACCTCAGTCTAGACGATCCAGAAGTAAAACAAGGACAGAGTTTTGCTACTGAAACTGAACGTGTACCTTTTCCTTCTTTTCTCGAACGCCTTCGGTATTTTTCTGACTGGCATCGAGCGAAGAAAGCGGTGGCAGTTTGTTTGAGGTTTATAGACAAACTGCGCAGTCGTACTGTCAAGAAACCGGCTCTTGTAAATTCTCTTGAATTTCTTCGTAAGCATTCTCTGTCACATTACTCACCTGTGACTGTCAGTGAGCTGCAGAGAGCTGAGGTGGAAATAGTCAAAATTGTACAAATGCATAGCTTCAGACAAGAAATGGAGATGCTCCGATCCGATAAAATAATTGGAATTCCCTCCAGCAGAAAAGAACAATCGACCCGTCACAGTGTACTGAGAGGTAAATCTCAGTTGTGTAAGTTGGATCCTTTTTTGGACCATGTCGGCATTTTGCGTGTCGGTGGAAGGATTCAGAACTCTCAAATGTCTGACTTGGTCAAGTTCCCAGTGGTTCTGCCTAGGAAGGGACATGTGACAGAACTCGTGATTCGTCACTTTCATTCCAAGGTCCTGCATCAGGGTCGAGGCATGACGACCAACGAAATTAGATCCAATGGGTTCTGGGTAGTTGGTTGTAGCTCAGCAGTATCTTCCCTGATTTCCAAATGTGTCACTTGTAGAAGAATTCGTAGTACAACACAAGGCCAGAAAATGGCAGACCTGCCTGCGGATAGATTAGAACCATCGCCCCCATTCACATATTGCGCAGTAGATTTCTTTGGTCCCTGGTATATCAAGGAAGGCCGAAAGGAGCTGAAAAGATATGGCGTGTTATTTACCTGTCTTGCTTGTCGAGCAGTACATGTCGAAACATCCAATACTCTCAGTACTGACTCATTTATCAATTGCTTGCGTCGTTTCTTAGCAATCCGTGGTCCAATAAGACAAATGAGGTCAGATCGTGGTACCAACTTTGTAGGTGCAGAACGCGAGTTGAAGGAAGCGTTGATGGAACTTGATGAAGACGGGATCAGACATTTTCTTTTGAAGGAGAATTGTGATCTGTTTCAGTTCAAAATGAACGTCCCATCAGCTAGTCACATGGGTGGTGTCTGGGAACGCCAAATACGTTCAGTGAGAAATGTGATGGCATATTTGTTGCACAGGCATGGTACTCAATTAGACGATGAGAGCCTTAGGACTTTCTTCAGTGAAGCAGCGGCTGTTGTCAATAGTCGCCCTCTCACAGTGGATAATATCAATGACCCACTGTCCGCCCCTCCGCTTAGTCCAAACCTCTTGCTTACCATGAAATCGAATGTTGTTCTACCCCCGCCTGGATCTTTCCAGAGATCTGATTTGTATTCTCGTAAACGATGGCGTCGAACACAGTACCTGGTCAATGAGTTTTGGATTAGATGGAGATCTGAATTTGTGCAGAACTTGCAAGTCAGGAACAAATGGCATTCTCCCAGAAGGAACATAACTGTTGGAGACATAGTCCTTCTGAAGGATGACCAGCAACCAAGGAATCATTGGCGTTTATGTAGAGTCATAGAGGTCACAGTTGATGATGATGGTCTTGTGCGCAAAGCGAAAATTGCCATTGGCAAATCTGACTTGAACAACAATGGAACACGCGCAACTTCCATTGTATACCTTGAACGACCAGTTCATGAACTGATACTTCTTCAGGAGACTGAGGAAGTGTCCATTCACGATGTGGTAGAGTGATACGTATATATCGCATTGTATAGTGATAAGTATCCCCGTCTGCCAAGTGAGAGACTGGGACTTGATTCCCCGTCAAGGAGCCTTACATTATCGTT
>JBEVXT010000536.1:3101-9015 GCA_040505955.1 Sedimenticola sp.
ACATTATCGTTATTCTGGTGCCGTGACCAGGATCACGAATTTGCTTTATTATTGCTAATTCCTTAATCTGCATATCTTTACTATGCATCCGAATGTGTTAATTGAAATTAGTACATGCAAACTAATTTTGGGAGCCATGTAACTGCATCTGTTATTTCGCTATTTCGCCCTGTGTACGAAGTGGCACGGGGCGAGCCGCGTTCCGCTATTTAGTCACTCCCGCTTTACGACAAAAACGTATCGACAACGAATTCGTAAGCTGCGACCTTCTATCAGACTGCGAAGACGCCCTTCCCATGCGAATACTTTGTGACACTGCGAAAGAGGCCGACAATTGGTATATATTAATGTTTACGTAATATTGCTCTTGTTTACATTGTTATTTAGGATAAGTTGTCGGTGCACAATTGGAATAGTAGTCGGACGGAATAGTTTTCGGACGGAATAGTTTTCGGATGCAAATTTACCTAGGGCGTCGTCAGGTTTCAAGAGAACCCCCCTTTGCTTTAATAATCTTTTATTGACTGTATTGCGACCGGTGTGGACACAGATCAGACTGTACGGATGTGCAGGCTGATCTGGGTCCACATTTGATGCAAAGACCAAGTAAAGGTATATCTTCAAACACCGCATTTATAGAAGCTGGTGAAGCTCATGTTTATTGTTCTAGTCAATACTGTTAGCCATGTATGTGTTATTAATCAACGTGCAAATAATAGCATTCATCTCTTTGCATGCTGGAAAACAATTGCTGGAAATGTTTCAAATATAACAGCAGATGACACTTCATTGATAATTTTGTCTGTGGACGGTATGTCGGTGAATTCCATTGGTGTTGCATGGTTACGATGCTATTCTAGTGTAATTCAATTACATCTGGCTGTTGTTTTCACCGTGTGCAAAGGGATTACGTAGGTGTTCGCAACTGGAAGTGTAAGATTGGGTTTATTTTATACTTTCAGTTCGACGTAGATGTTTATTGCGAATAAAAACGTCTTCAGTACGAACCAGGCATCTTGTCACCCAGTATTGTCCCCGGGCCATTTAGTATAACGTAACATACGGCCGTCACAGTCGAACAATTCGGATACAGCCTGGAAGATCTTCACTGCGGAGTCAAACTCTCTAGGGAATGAGTAACAGCAAACTACTAAATAACGTGCGTAAACCAAGTGCGCCTGCAAGCACATATAAGCCACTATGGACACCCATATTAGTGAGTGACAGCAAGGGTAAATACCTCAAACGTGTTGCTGGGCAAACTGAACCAAAGATCCAGTGGTTTTGCAAGGGTGGATCAACATCGGTCGACACACTGAACTGGTTATCCGCAAATATCAAGGGTTTAAAGAAACGCTATGGTAACCACATTAGACTATACGCTTGGGTAGGAACCTGTGATTTTACCAGCAAGGGTAAACAATTTGTGTCTCTAAAAACACCAACGAACGACGTCCTACAGTCATTACGAGACAATTTGCGGAAAATTCAGGAACTATGCATTACTGCTAGCATTAAATGTACATTTCTGCAAATCCCGTATTATTCAATACAGCGGTGGAATGAAACTAAAGGCCACCAGAATCCGGTTATCTACAAAGCTGACGATGAACAATTGACGTCCCTCATCGACACAGCGAATGAATTTGTGGAGCTGCTAAACAGTGAAACGAACACACACACACCGAAGTTAAATCAAGATCTCGTTCGGAGTCGTAAGAAGAAAGGTGGCAAACAGCGTTATTCACTGAATTTCAATCTGTTACACGACGGAATTCATCCGGGTGAAAACATAGCTCGTTCCTGGCTAGCATCAATCAGCAGACAGATCCATAAAGATTGTGTTTGACTTGTGTATGTAGGCCGTGAATGCTCAGCCACATACAGTTAATTGGTGCACTAGTTTGTTAGTGATATTCTGATATTTATGTTAAACGGTGTTTCAATTAATATTATTGCATAGTGAAAATACTTGGTCAACATTTCATGAATTGTTATCATATGAGAATATCATTGAACATTTAATTGGTACACTAATTATTTAGTGATATTTGAGTTGACAATTGTTGTGTTTTATGTAGGCAGTGAATGCACAGCCACATACATTGATACTTGTGTTTGACTGGTACATATGGTGTAGGCAGTGAACGCACAGCCACACACAGTGACGCTTATGCTTGAAGTTAGTATGTAGGCAGTGAATGCACAGCCACATACAGCGATATTTTTGTGACTATGGTATGTAGGCAGTGAATGCACAGCCACATACATCGTTTGGTTTAGTACTTAGATAATACCCACATTGACACCAGAGAATATTGTGCAAGATAGTGCGTAGGTTATCCATCCATCAGAAAATGGCTGCTAAACCACCGTCCGAATCATTAGATTTAGGTGCTAATCCGCCGTCCGATAAATCTGAACCATTACAGCACACCGGTGCAATCGATTTAGGTGCACGCCAGCGAACGATGACCGAAAAGGGACTTGAATATCAAATTTCTCTTTATGAACAGAAATTCAAATCCGCCATATCCGCTTGGCGACGGAATGCTGCTAAGGCATTAGTACTTCTATCAGATACGCGTGATACACAGATCATCAGAGAACAAAGAAATGTCTCACAACAATCTTTGGATGAGTTGAGCCAAATATTCCAACATTTGCAAAGTCTTAAAGATAATTGTACTGATGAAGCTGAAAAACTTGCAACTATTGAAATTGAACACCAGCAACTCATGCAAGACATTACTGCGTGTATTCGTGATATTGAGTATCCAAAATCTGAAGTAAGCTCGCATGTTTCCAGTCGATCGGCGCGTAGCGATTCAGCCCGCAGCGCAGGTGGCGGCTCAGCGCGCAGCGCACATAGCTCAAGGAAATCTAATGTTTCGAAAGTTTCGGATGCTCTCGCTAGAGAAGCAGCATTAAAGACCGAACTTAAGTACATCGACATAGAGTCACAATATAAGACAGGCTTGAAAAAAATCGAAACCATTAAGAAAATGGAACTCGCGCGAGCAGAGATATCGGCTCTGGAAGGTTTTGCTGATACAGATCTAGACATTGAATTAATGTCACATAGTATTTCACTACCTGATCATGACCCATCAGAGTTTGTTAATCAGTACGTACGAGCGCATGCGCAAATACCAGTAGCGGAAAGTATGCCAGATATCAATCTAACAGCAGTTAATGTTGTTTCACAGGCTGATACAGTATTACCACCCACTTTAGGTGCTAGTTCTTCAATGCCAACTGAATCGGTGCCTAGATTGATGAGACCTGTGCAGACGTATAGTGTTCCCCGGTCTATTGGCAATGTTT
Source organism: Sedimenticola sp. (assembly GCA_040505955.1). Taxonomy (GTDB): domain Bacteria; phylum Pseudomonadota; class Gammaproteobacteria; order Chromatiales; family Chromatiaceae; genus Vondammii. The sequence continues at coordinate 6,429 of JBEVXT010000536.1, forward strand.
CCTTCAATCTAAATCCAGGTGTTCCTTCCTTTGTACCTGAATCCATTCCACAGGCATCTACTCAAAACACACATGCCAACATTGATACAAATTTGCGTCCCGGTGTTGGAGTAGCAGGTGCAAATGTTCCATGTTCCAGCAGTATCAGTAATACAGAGCAGGGTTTGATTGAACTAGCTAAATCCTTGGCAGATCAGGTGAGCCTGAGTCGTCTTCCAGCCCCAGAGCCCAGCACATTTACAGGCGATCCTCTCAGTTATCCTGGTTGGAAGTCAGCCTTTCAAACTCTCATTGAACGAAGGCAGATTCCCCCTTCAGAAAGAATTCACTACCTCAAGCGATATCTTGCGGGTCCGGTCAGAGAGGTAATTGAAGGTTACCTACTTCTTGAATCAGATGAAGCATATGAGGAGGCCAAGAGAACTCTAGATATAAGGTATGGTGATCCATTCGTCATCGCAAATGCCTTCAGAGATAAACTCGAAAAATGGCCTAAGGTAGCTCCTCGTGATGGTACAGCTTTGCAGAAGTTTGGCGATTTTCTTCAACAGTGTCAAATCGCAATGCAGAGTATTGGTAGTCTTAGTGTTCTGAATGACGACAGGGAAAATCGAAGGTTGCTAACAAAGCTCCCAGACTGGATGGTTTCTCGATGGGGCAGAATCGTTTCACGCTGGAGGGATGAAAATGGTGCATTTCCTCCATTCAGCGAATTTGTAGTCTTTGTCACCAAAGAAGCTAAGATTGCGTGTGACCCAGTTACTTCTCTCCAGTCCCTAAAGACAGTTACTGACGATCAGAAGGTTAATAAACCAGTTCGTAAACAGGACAAAAGGTTCTATGGTAGTCGTTCCTTCGTTGCAGAAACCGTTGAGAGTGGTACGGTCAACTCTGGCAAAATGGTGAATAGCGTGTCCTGTACGTTGTGCAAGAAACCTCATGATTTGGACAATTGTAGGCGGTTCTTGGCCAAGTCATTGATTGAACGGAAGGGTTTTGCAAAGGATAAGGGACTTTGCTTTGCTTGTCTTCAAGGTGAGCACATTGCCAGAAGATGTAGGCAGAGGAAGAAATGTAAGGTTTGTTCGAAATTCCATCCAACTTCTTTGCATGGGGATATAAGGAATCCTCCCAGACAGATGGATGCAAACGCAACAGATGTGAAGGTAACTTCACAGGATGCGCAGGCAATTCATACCGGAGCAGTGTTTCTCGGTGATGCTAGCACAGCAAGTAAATGCTCCATGATTGTCCCTGTGTATATTTCCCACCGTGACAGCCCAACTAGTGAAAGATTGGTGTATGCATTGTTGGACACGCAATCAGACACTTCCTTCATTCTTGAGGACACGTGTGAGGCTCTAGGTATTACAGGAGCAGAAGTTAAATTGTCTCTTTCAACAATGCACGCTGAAAACAAAGTTGTATCAAGCCAGAAAATCAAAGGTCTGGTGGTGCGTGGATTTGATAGTGAATCCAAAATATCTCTTCCAGATGCGTATACAAGGAACCTCATGCCAGCGAATCGTTCTCATATTCCGACACCAGACATGGCTAGATTGTGGCCCCACTTAGAACCTATAGCTGATAATCTTGTACCATTGCAAAATTGCGAAATCGGTTTGCTTATCGGGTACAATTGTGCGCAAGCTTTAGTTCCTCGTGAGGTTATTGCGTCAAGTGGCGATGGTCCATATGGCCAGAAGACTGATCTTGGTTGGAGTATTGTTGGTGTAGTTGATCCTTGTTGCTGCGAAAATGACTCAATTGGGCTGAGTCATCGGATTCTTTCTCGTGAAGTGTCTTCATCACTCACATGCGATGAGAAAGGTAGGTCGTCTCCCATCTTGTTTTCACTACGCACTACTGTAAAAGAAGTAGTATCTAGTGATTTGCTTGCACTGATGGAGCGCGAGTTCAGTGACTCTGGTGTTACTGGCACAGATCTTTCTGAGCATGATCGGAGATTTCTCACCATATTGTCTGAGGGCATTCATTATCAAGATGGCCACTATGAAATGCCACTACCATTCAGAGACAAAGATCCTAGTCTTCCAAACAACAAGTATGTTGCTCAGAACAGGCTGAAATCACTGCGAAGAAAATTAGAGAAGGAGGCAACGTTCCGTAGACACTACTCTGAATTTATGCAGGAACTTATAAAGAACGGGCATGCGGAACAGGTTCCCGCTTCAGAAGTGAGTGCCGAGAATGGACGGTTATGGTATATTCCGCACCATGGGGTATATCACCCTCAGAAACCAGACAAGATTCGAGTGGTTTTTGATTGTAGTTCAGAGTTCCAAGGTGTAAGTCTAAATGCTCATTTGCTTCAAGGTCCAGATCTTGCAAACAGACTAGTGGGAGTGCTTTGTAGGTTTCGGAAAGAGCCGGTAGCCATCATGTGTGATGTAGAGAAGATGTTCTACCAATTCAGAGTGAACAGTCAACATCGAGATTATTTGAGATTTCTCTGGTGGGATAGTGAAGACTACAGTAAGGAGCCAGTTGAATACCGCATGACAGTTCACTTGTTTGGCGCTACATCCTCGCCTGGTTGTTCAAATTTCGGGTTCAAGCGAACTGC
>JBEVXT010000537.1:0-10244 GCA_040505955.1 Sedimenticola sp.
CTCACTGAGTGCCGCCGGACACCCCGTGTCCTTCCACAATCAATGCGACGGTCGGGCCGATGGTTTAAACCGGCGGGGTCGATCACCGTCCGTGGTGCTCTTCATGGAAGAAGCACGACGAAAAAAGCGAAGAGTAATCGAAACACAAAGTGTTGAGCCTGCGCTTCGCCAGGCTCAAGCTACAAAAAAGTTTCACATGTGAAATTTCACTGCAGACCAAGCCACGCGGATACCGTGAGCGACAAGTTGCCAAACAGCTCCCAGCACCATACCGAAAACGAAGAAGGAGGCGTAGATTAACGAGAAAGCTAAACCGAGAGAGAGTAAGGCAGTCATTTTGAATCTCCTAAAAAGCCGGGCCGAAGCCCGGCTTTTGCTGTTTATTCTCCGTTCTTCGGAGGGAAGAGGACAATCCGGCCGTTCACTGGAAGGGAGAAAAGCTCGATGCTGTGACCGTCTTTCGCGGTGCACCATGCAGCGCCGATCTTATGGTAGTAGGTCTTTCCGTCCTTGCCTTTTGTGGTCGTGAAGGCGATAAGGTCTGGTTTCTTGTTGGAATCGCTCATTTGATTTGCTCCTGTTGATGTGTGAATGCGAATCCAGAGATAGCCGGGGAAAAGAGACAGGCGACAAGGGCTGTGCAAGCGAAGGAGCGGCCCACAGCGAAGCGAGGACACGGGAGCGCCAGCACAGACGAAGTAAACCCTTGCGCCTGACTCGACCCGGCCAGGATTTCGTCATAAATTCATACACAGACAGGAGTTTAAGGAGTGGTGACTATAGAACAGGCACAATATAGACTACATTACCAATAGGTATGGAAAGAACACCGGAAGATCACGCAGATACAAGCAAGCAAAGAAAGAGGCCAGAGACAAAATGTCTGGTAGAAGGAAAACCGACCCAAGGATAAACAGCAAAGGGCAGTGACGCCCAAACAGAAGAGACATAAATGATGCTGCGGCAAACGCTTGCGGAAAACCTGAAAAGGCTGAGAAAAGCTAGACAAATGAGTCAGCGAGAAGTAGCAGAGAGAGCAGGGCTGTCAAAGTCTTTCGTGTCAGGTGTTGAGAGAACAGCGGTCAATATATCGCTTGATAATATAGGTGCCCTTGCTAAGGTTTTCGGGGTACAGCCGTATGTCCTGCTGATACCCCCAAGAGATGATATTTACAATTAGAACTCATATATAAATATCATTATTTAACAGAAAAAATACTAACCTGCGGTTATATAAGAGTTTTTGCGAAAAAAAAAAGACTTTACAAAACCAATTCGAGCTAATATATTACTTCTCACGTATTTAGCAAGAATGGGGCGATGGATCGAATAAGCCGTTTACGGCAGAAGCTTGAGACAGAACTAGGCCCGGTCATATCCAGCGCTCTGCAGGATGATCGGGTCAGTGATATCTACGTCAACGACGACGGAAAGGTCTGGATCAACAGAGCCGGAGAACAAAAAAAACAAGAAGGCTGTCTGCCGCCGGAGCAGGTAGATAACCTGATACGGACAGTGGCCGCAATGGCGGGTCTGACAGTCACCGAGGATAACCCTGTAGTCGAAGCAAAGCTCCCAACGGGAGAACGATTTATCGGCGATATCGCGCCGATCACAGAAAACCCCACCTTCTGCATACGCAAGCCTGCACGGGTCGTCTACTCACTAGACAACTACGTAGAGGCGGGCTACATGAGCGAAAGTCAGAAAATCGAGATAAAAAAAGCCGCTGCCGGGAGAAAAAATATTCTCGTTGCCGGCGGTACCGGGTCAGGCAAAACAACGCTTACGAACGCCATTCTCAAGCATATTGCCGAGGCAACACCCCACGACCGCATTCTGATATTCGAAGACACCCCCGAATTGCAGTGCCACTCCCCCGACCGCAGCCACAAGTTATCCAGTGGAACGGTGAGCATGAGGGCGTTACTGCGTAACGGCATGCGGCAAATGCCTGACAGGATTATCGTCGGCGAGGTGCGCGGAGGGGAAGCCGCCGTTGTACTAAAGGCGTGGAACACCGGACACGAAGGCGGCGTGGTAACACTCCACGCCAATAGCGCAACGGCAGCCGTCGAAAAATTCCAGGAATACGTGGAAGAGGGGTTGCCGGGCACAGACCAGAGAAGGGCGATAGCGTCAGCTGTCGATCTAATCGTTTTTATGCCCAAAAGAAAAGAGGGCTCGGCACCTAATGTCCAGGAGGTTCGCCAGCTACAAAACGCGCTCCGCAACGGAGAGTATAGTTTCGAAAAAAAAATTTGGTGAGGTACCAAATGTTCAATAAAAATAGTCGTTGTTTCTCTGTTGCGGTTGTACTGCTGCTAATGACAACAGAAGTATTCGCCGGTACAGCAACAGGCCTCCCCTGGGAGAGTCCGCTTGAGACGCTACAGAACAGCATCACCGGACCCGTGGCATTGGCAATCTCATTGATTGCCATCGTGATCGGCGGAGCAATGCTGATCTTTGGTGGAGAGCTGGGTGATTTTGCTCGGAAGATGATCGTGATTGTATTGGTTGTGGCCATGATCGTAATGGCGACAAGCTTACTGACCACGCTTTTTGGTGCAACAGGCGCGGTGCTTTGAAGTGAGCAGCGAGATCGAAACCGTTCCCATCCGCCGAGCGCTGGTCAGACCCCGGTTGATGGCTGGCGCGGAACGAAAGCTGTTTCTGTTCCTGGGCTTGATCTGCGCCGCCATGATTTTTGTCTCGGTCAGCTGGCCGTCCGCTGCATTCGGGGTATTTTTATGGATGTCGGGAATCTACGTGCTACGGGAGATGGCAAAGGCTGATCCAATGATGTCCCGAGTCTATGTGCGGCACAGGAGATATCAGGCGTATTACCCGGCCCGTTCTCCCCTTCGTGTCACCGAGAAAAAACGAAGGACCAAGACATGCTGGCGCTAAAGACTTTTCGCAATAAACTCAAAGGATTACCCGACCTGCTCAACTACGCTGCAGAAACCGAAGATGGAATAATCCTCGGCAAAGACGGTAGTTTGATGGCGGGGTGGGTTTATAGCGGTGAAGATCAATCATCACACATGCCCGCTCAAAGAAACGCACTAACGGCTCAGATCAATGCCGCGCTTGCAACGCTGGGGTCTGGTTGGATGACGCATCATGATTGCATACGAACGCCGACCGCCGCATATCCGGGAATCTCCGAGTCTCACTTTCCGGAGGCTATCAGCAGGCTGATAGATGAAGAACGGCGACAGCTGTTCGAACAAGGCCAATACTTCGAATCATTACATGTTCTCCTGGTAACGTTTCTCCCGGCGACCACCAGCAAATCAAAGATGCGGGATTACATCTATGAAGAAGATGGTAAGCGGGTCAAAGGCAGCGCCACAACGGAGCTGGATAATTTCCAGAAAGCACTTTTAGAGCTGGAAGACCGGTTGGGCGCCATCATCAACCTTGACCGGTTGTGTGGTCATGAATATGAAGACGAAGGAGGGGAGAAGCACATCAAAGATGACCTCCTTTCCTACGTGCAATGGTCGGTCACCGGGATACGTCAGCAGGTAAATCTACCTGTCGTCCCGATGTACCTGGACGCAGTGATTGGCTGCCAGGAACTGATCCCGGGCATAGCACCGAAAGTAGGAGAACACCATATCCGCCTGGTCGCAATAGACGGATACCCTCAAGAGTCTTACCCGGGCATCCTGGAGGCCCTGGATCAGGTAGCCATATCTTACCGCTGGAGCACTCGGTTCATCTACCTTGACGCCTTCGAGGCGGAAAAGGAGCTGGAAAAATACCGCAAGGTATGGGAGCAAAAAGAGCGAAGCCTGAAGGATCAGATGTTCAATGTCCAATCGGGGAAAATTGATCTTGATGCAAAAGAGATGACCTCTGACGCAACCAGAGCGAAAGCGGAAGCGAACAGCGGCTATGTCCGCTATGGCTATTACACCTCCGTTATCGTCCTAATGGATGAGCACGTAGAGCGTGCTAATGAGTCGGCCCGGGCGGTGGCGCAGATAATCAGAAACCTGGGATTCTCCGCCCGCCTTGAAACGATTAATGCAGTGGAAGCGTGGCTGGGAACGCTGCCCAGCCACGGCGTACAGAATGTACGGCGGCCTCTAATGCACACACTGAATCTAGCCCATCTACTGCCGTTATCCTCCGTGTGGGCGGGAGAGAAAACAAACAGCTGTCCGTTCTATCCGCCCAACAGCCCGCCGCTGCTAATCGGGGCAACAGACGGATCAACGCCATGGAGATTTAATCTCCATGTCAATGATATCGGCCATACGCTGATGCTTGGCCCGACAGGCTCCGGTAAATCCACGAAACTGGTGTTTCTGATGGCGCAGTTCCTACGCTACGCCAATGCCTCCGTGTATGCGTTTGACAAGGGTTATTCAGCCTATGTCCTGACAAAGGCAGTGGGCGGACAGCATTATGATCTGGCTGGAGACAGCGGGGATATCGCGTTTGCACCGTTATCAGTCCTTGATACAGATCGTGATATGAGCTGGGCTACTCAGTGGGTTGAGACGGTTGTAGAGCTGCAGGGATTAATCCTGCAACCGGAACACCGGCGTGAGATCCACAGGGCGCTCAAGCTGCTGAAGAAATCGCCACATCGAACCCTTACCGCATACCACGCCACGCTGCAGAAGCAGGATCTGAAGGACGCCCTGGAGCCGTACACACTCGATGGCTCCTTCGGCAACCTCTTTGATGCGGAAGAAGACAGTCTGAAAGACGGTCGCTTCCAAGTGTTTGAGGTAGAGCATTTAATGAACATGGGAGAGAGGGCCGTCCTCCCCGCCCTGGATTACATCTTCTACCGTATTGAAAAACAGCTCAACGGTCAGCCAGCCATGATCCCACTGGATGAAGCGTGGATCATGCTGAGCAATCCGGTGTTCAAGGAGAAGATCCGTGAGTGGCTGAAGGTGCTGAGAAAAAGAAACTGCCTGGTGATTATGGCAACGCAATCGCTCAGTGATGTATCCAGGAGCGGATTACTCGACGTAATCAACGAAACCTGCATGACAAAAATATTCCTCGCCAACCCCCAGGCGGTAGAGGATGAGGCACAAGAGCTCTACCGCCGCCTGGGACTCAACAGAACCCAGATCGGCATCATCAGCACCATGACGCCCAAGCGTGATTATTACTACACCTCCCCTCTGGGCAAGCGGAAATATCGTCTTGATCTCGGGCCGGTGGCGCTGGCGTTTGCTGGCGTCTCCGGGAAAGACGATATCGCCCATGCAAAGCAGGTGATGGAGCAAGGCGAAGGATGGCAGTTTGCCTGGTTGCGGCAGAAAGGAGTGCAGCTGTGAGCACGAAAACAAAGACAGCCCTGTTGTTGCTGCTCATAGCCACCAACCCGACCAGTGCGTGGTGTGGGGCGATGGCCGGCGGCTCCAGCGAAATAACGCAGATCGCAAATAATATTGAATTATTTGCAATATTCGGGTCAGAGCAGGCGCAACTTGCGCAGAAAGCAAGACAGATCGCCAACGAAGTGCAGATGATCAACAACCAGCTCACCATGTATCGCAATATGCTCGATAACACCGCCGGGCTGAATTCCATGCAATGGGGCAGTGTATTCAATCAACTGCGATCACTCGCCACCGCTACACAACAAGGCACCGCAATAGCGTACTCATCGAGCAATATGGATGCGATGTACCAGCAGCGCTATCAAGGCTATCAGAACTATTTGAACAATAACTATGACAACAACAACTTCAGAAGTGATTACCGCACCTGGTACAACTCTCAACGCGACGGTATTCATGGGGCACTGAGATCCGCAAATCTGCAACACAGGCAGTTTCGGGATGAAGAGTCCACTTTGGAAGAATTGCAGGAGATGTCTCAATCTGCCGGCGGAAGAATGCAGGCGCTGCAGGTAGGACATCAGATCTCAATGCAGCAGGCCAGACAAACGCAGAAACTGCGTGAACTGGTCATGGCACAAACTCAGATGCAGGGTAATTATCTGGCATCAGAGGCCGCGAAGGAAGCGGCGAATCAAGCGCGATCAGAGCGTTTTTTTACAACACCGTCCGGAACTGTGCTCGGAAACGAGCAGCAGTACGATCCTAGCACGATCTCCGGGACAAATTATTAAACTGAAGGAGCGAAAGCATGAAAAAGTTTGGAATGGTCTTTACCACCTTACTGCTATCGAGCGTGATCATCGGCTGTGACAGCGCCGACACACCGACAGCAACGGTCAATATCAATGCAGATATCAACGTTGAAACTGAAGCGAAGAAAAAACCGATCCCGGTCAACCACTCCGGGACGATCCTGGGCAATGAGCAGCAGTACGATCCTGGCACGATCTCCGGGACAAATTATTAGATCATGGAGAAAAAGAAAGAAAAATTTCACATGTGAAAGTTTGGGTCACACCAGACCCGCCGTCGGCGGCCTGAATCGTTACCCGCAGCTACTGCTGCTCATGCTTGTTTTTACGCTCTGTCCTGAACCGGTACTGGCGGCAATTAATGATGACAACCTGATCGATCAGGTTGTCAACACCTACCGTACCGCCGCCGGGAACTGGCAGGAGACGATCTATAACGCCGCTATATGGATGTTCTGGATACTGGCGGGCATTGAGATAGCGTGGACGGGGATTAACCTGATACTGCGGAGTTCTGATCTCGGTGATGTGCTTGCAGAAATCACCCTGCGGGTTATCACCATCGGCTTTTTTCTCACTTTACTTCGTCTTGGACCGGAGTGGGCAGCAAGAATTGTAGATTCGCTCTCAAGTCTGGCCGGACAAGCCAGCGCCGCCGGGGGAGGTAGCGGCTCAATGTCACCCTCCGGTGTATTTGACTCCGGTTTGGTATTGGGTCAGAGGCTCTGGTCAACCGTGTCGTTTTGGGACTCTACGACTGACTCCCTGGGCCTTATCTTTGCCGGCCTAATCATCATCATTGTCTTTGCGATGATCACCGCCCACCTGGTGATGGCCATGGTGGAGGTGTGGGTTGTTGTTAACGCCGGAATCATCCTCCTGGGTCTGGGTGCCAGCCGTTTCACAAAAGACTTCGCCCTCAAATATCTAATCTACGCCCTCTCTGTGGGCATGAAGTTGTTCATCATGCTCCTGATCATCGGGGTAGGGCAGTCGTTTATCAACGACTGGGTAATCAATTGGGAAAACAACAATGCACAGGTAATGGTTGCCATCGGAGTATCTGTTGTACTGCTGGCGCTGGTGAGAGAGGTTCCAAACATCATGCAGGGCCTGATGTCCGGAATGTCGTTTGCTACGGGTGACAGTCTGGTGAGAAGCGGCACCGGAGCTATCAAGACTGCCGCACTGGCGGGCGCTGCGGTAGCCACCGCAGGCGTCGCCGCTGCAGGCGGTGCCTCGGCTGTTGCAAGTGCAACAAGGCTGGCGAAAGCACAGGGGGCGGAAGGCGTTGCTGGAGTCGCTGTCGGGGCTGCAAAAATTGCGGCATCTGCTTTTTCATCTGATCTCGGTGAGCGAAATAGAAGGGGAGGTATGGCAGGCCCGGGCAAAGGCACTGGTTCTCGGATGGCGGAAGCGATTAAGGCCGCTCAAAAAGAGCTGAAAGAAGAAAACAGCATTTCAAAAGGTAAATGAATGAACAACCCACCAAATAATCCTAATCCTTATACAGAAGCTCGTAGGGAATGGAACGAGCGCTATGGCGATTTCATATCACAAACCGCCACATGGAGGCTCCTGGCTATCGCGTCTCTGATGGTGGCTGCCGTTGCGGTTGGTGGCGCGATGTACCTCGCAGCGCAGACAAAATTCATCCCCTACATTGTCGAGGTAGACAAGCTCGGCAGGGCCTCGGCTGTTGGCCCGGCCACTAAAGCCAAGAAGACGGATGAGCGGGTTCTGAAGGCACTGCTTGCGACGTTTGTATCGAATTGGCGGGCCGTCACTATGGACGTGGCGATCCAGAAAAAACGGGTATTCGATGTCTATGCTCATGTCGCAACGAATGACCCGGCCTATGCAACGCTTAATGAATATTTTCGTGACAATGATCCGTTCAGAAGAGCAACGTCCGAATTAGTGAGTGTAAAGGTGCTGTCGCTCCTGCGGATCGGCGGTGATATCTGGGAGGCGGAGTGGGAAGAGACCACGCGAGATCGGAAGGGGGCTCAGATAGGCGAGACCCGGCACATGAAAGGGGCAATGAACACGCTCATTGCAAAATCGAGCGATGACGCGCAGCGCTTACACGCCAACCCAATAGGATTGTACGTCACTGACGTCAGCTGGGCTGAAACGCTCAACACAAGAGACAAATAGTCATGAAGCTTAGACAACTGATCTTTATTTTTCTAACAGTCCCATTTTCTGTTTCGGCTACCGCCGCCGATCTTGCTGCAAAAGACAAAGCGGGTGTGGAGATATCCGCTGTCTGGATGAAACAGCCAATTGCCCCAAAAAGGGCAGAGGGGGGGAGGGTGATTTTCCAGTTCGGCGCGACGCTCCCGACGGTCGTGTGTGCTCCGCTCAGACTCTGCGATATTGAGTTTCAGCCCGGCGAAGCCGTCAAGGATGTTCGCTTGGGCGATACCGTCCGGTGGAAGGTCTCCCCGGCAACATCCGGCCCACAGGGGGCCAGTATTACACATGCGATTGTCAAGCCGACAGAAAAAGGACTGGATACTACCCTGATTATCACCACGGATAGGCGCACTTATTATTTGCGTCTGGTCTCTCATGAGAAAGAGTGGATGCCCCTGGTTGCGTTCGAGTACCCGGAGGATCATGAGCGTGAATGGAAAGAGCATATAGCCAGCCAGGCGCAGACGTATAAAAAACAACGCCGGGAGATCATGCCGTCAGTAGGCATGTCGATCAAAGAACTCAACTTTAGCTATGAGATCGTAGGAGAGAGCCACTGGCGACCGGTAAGAGTCTTTGACGATGGATCACACACCTATATCGACTTGCCGCGTGAAGCGAAGTACAGGGACGCGCCGATCTTGCTGGTAAAGGATGAGGGAGGAGAACGCCTGGTTAATTATCGTATGCATGGTGTGCGCTTCATTGTCGATAGCCTGTTTGATGAAGCGGAGCTGATCTCTGGGGTGGGCTCCAAGCAGCAAAAAATTTCGATCAGGAGAGAAGGCTAATGATCAGATTATTTGCTACTGCTTTACTGATCGCCACCCTCAGTGGATGCAGTCTGTTTGTGCCAAGAGAGGGGTTAAACATGGATGGTGCACTGGTCAATGATTATCACGCCCAGGTGATTGCTGATGATTGGGCGCAAATACTGACGGAGCGATTTGTTGTTGAAACCATTTTTTCCATTACCGGTTCCGGAGCGATAACCCAGGCATTTACCAAGTCGATGCGAACCGGTGGATACGGTGTTGCCACCGACGACCAACTGATTGAGTCGGCCATTCCTATCGAGATCCGAACTGGCAATTTAGATAATGGCGTGGTCGTGTCACTCATTATGAAGAGCGAGATTATGTCGAGATCCTATCGGATCGATGACAAAAAGAGTATCCAGCCAAACAGCCAGATTTCGATGATTGTGATCAGAGATAGCAAATGAGCATGACGCCTGACAATACGCCTGCAGGCATCATCCTGAACGGCAACCCCACCGGGATACAGCGTCTGAGCGGCATTCCTGTGTTCGTAGGTATTGCTGTTGCTGCCATGGTCGTGACACTGCTCTCCTACGCCATCTATGAGCGCGGTAAGCCGATCACACTGCAGCAAGAAGAAGAGGTGAAACATCGCAAGGCAGATATTATGTCGCCTACTAAAATAGCTTCTGCACATCGAGGTGCGGAGATCCGTGCGAGGTACCGGGAAGAGGAGGAGCGCGTTATACAGACACCGCCACCACCGCCAGAACCAGCCACACCCAAAAGACGTCCGGAGGCGGACGTGCTCAACGAACAGAAACTGCGTCATGAAGCAAAGCGTCAACAGATGAAATACGGCGCATTGGACGCGCCTGTTGACGTTGATTTTAAAAAACAGGCTCACATGAGCACAAAGGGAACGGTTGCAGACACTCCAAGCGATCAGCGCCGCCGACTCTACCAAGCAGCACTGGAACAGAGCAGGGCTGATTTCAACACACCCGGTATAAGTACCGGTGATCAAAACATGCAAGACCAGAAAAGAGATTTTCTGCAAACGTCTATCCCTAAAACACCAGCTATCTATGGCCGCGATCATCCACAGACAACGGCAGAGCTTCGAAGCGGCACTGTGATCC
>JBEVXT010000538.1:0-6690 GCA_040505955.1 Sedimenticola sp.
CCTACATTGTAGTTGCCACTGCCGCCAATGCTCTCGATCTCTATGCGATAGGCGCCTGCTGTCTCAACCGCCGAATCCAGCAGGAAGAGGGGTTCTCCGGCAGTGGTGGCATCGACACTGTTGAGCAGGGTACCGGTCGGATCAAAGAGGCTCACTCGCCCCTGCAGGCCAGCATCGGTATCAAGCTTGATATGCAGGAGTTGTCCCGGCTCCAGTATCAGGCTGAAGTCATCTACATCACCGGCAGAGGCATAGCCGCTGACGCCCCCCTGGTAGATCAGTGAGCCGAACGGATCGACGGCCTCCAACGCTGGGAAAATCTGGTCATCTAAGTCCACACTGAAATTAACAACGTAGTCATCACCCGGAGTACCGTCACCGCTGGGGAGCGAGGTGGACGGCGCGCCGTCGAGAAGGTTACCGATAGGATCTCGAGCGGCCTGCTCACCACTGGCCAGGATTAAGGTGTAGCTGCCATCCTTGAGTCCGGTAAAGCCGACACTCAGTACACTACTGTCGGAATCATAGACAAAGCTATCAGCCGTATAGGTATCCTGGTCGCTATCTACGAGCACCAAGTCTTCACTACCCAATAGGTCAGCAGCCAGTGTTTCACTGAACTCTATCTCCACCAGCAGATCACCGGCACCCAGTACATCACCCTCACTCAGAGTGCTGGCGATAACGGTCGGGGCGGTGGCATCTGCGGTGAAGGTGGCGCTGGTCGCTTCAATAAGTCGGTTGCCGATGGAGGTCAGGGCACCCGCCGCCATCTCAACGGTATAGATACCGTCGCCTGTGACCACAGAAGCAATACTGAACTCCAGGGTATCGACATCAATGATAGTGACGCTGTCGGCCGCCACACCGTTGATGGTAAGGTCCGCCGCATCAACACTGGTCTGCAGCACCGGGGCTGACAGGTCTATGCGATAAGTGTCGGGGTATTCGAGCAGTCCGGCGCCGTCGGCAATATTACTGCCCACCACTTCAAAGGGTGCTGCCGCTCCGGTCGCTCCCTCTATGTTCAGGAGGTACTCACCGGCATCTTCACCCTCTCGGGCACCCCTTACTTCAACGCGATATTGACCGCCCCCTTCCGTCGGTACTGTGTAGGTGATCAGTGCATCGTGGCCATCGAGACTGTTGTCATCAGTAGCCACTTCGCTGCCATCTGGTGCGTAGAGTGTCAATACCGGATCAAGGGTGTTGATAAACTCGCCGTCAGCACCGCCTGGTATGTTGCTGGTGATTCGTAGGCTGTCTCCCGCCTGTGCTTCAAACTGATAGTCGTCGGCCCCATCGATGCCACCCGTGGCAGCCCAGGCCACTGCCTGTTCAAACAGCTGGTCGTTTGCGCCGCTGCGCAATTCGCTGTAGCTGGTGGAGCCAGCATAACGAGCGCCAAGGAAGACCGTGTGGCCACTGCCGACATCGGCCACGACCACGGTCTCAGCGGTGCCGATAACACCCAGCACCGTCGCACCGGCATCGATCCCATTCGTGGCATAGCGACTGTACGGGGCATTGAAGTCGCTAAGTCCCGCCGTAACCGCATGTTCTGTGCTCTGTATGTTCAGCGTACCCGATATTCCACCGTAGCCGCCCGTAGCATGAACTGGAATGACCGCATCCAGGTCAATTTGATTCTGACCGGATGTATAAGAATTGAGAGAGCGAAGGCCTTCACCTGTTGTAACGACGCCACCACCGGCCTCGGCCCAGGCGTGCAACGCCGGAACCATCTGGCCAATGTCGTAGTACATTGAGTAGTCCCCAAGGACGACCACATCGTAGGCGTCCAGCTCTTCAACGGTATCGATCTGATCTACGGTAACCGAGACGGCATTGAAATCGAACCAGGTGTCATCATTGAGCTGGGCCAGCGCTTCTGTGCTGTTGTTGTTGCTACCACGCAGTACCGCCACATCGACTATACCATCACCCTGTCCACTAACAGCACCCAGCACGCGACCCACGGTGGAGAGCACCTGGGTTTCTCTGATCTCAAGATCAAACGCGGCATTACGGGTCAGTAGTAGCCTGTATCCCATATCACCATCACCGGAGATCCGAACGTAGAACTCCCCGGTGGTACCCGCAACAAAGCCGTTCACTACGCTGTCGGTGCTACTCCCTTCGTTGACACCCTGGGTTAGCAACTGACCCGTAGCATCATAGAGTTCGAGCTGAAGTGAGTTGTATCCCTCATCAACAGGCTCCAGCGCCAGTGTAGCTGACTCGCCTTCAGTCAGACTGAACTGGTACCAGTCCTCCCCGTCGGCCACCACCAGTGGATCTTGGGTCACTGCAAAGGTCAGGGTGTGCACGGTATCCTGCACGGTGACCGTGCTGCTCACTACGCTTTGGGCATCCATGTCGATGACGACCAGCTCTGGAGAGCTGCTGGTATCGCTGAGGCCGTAGAAGAGACCGCTTATGGGATCGAAGTCGCCGTGGTGTGCCTGTTGTGTATTGAAGAGGTAATCTATCGACCCGGTTGCCGGATCAACTCCATAGGCATTTCCAGCAAGAAGGTAGAGGTCATCATTGCCATCAAATGCCAGGCTGTATTGACTGAAACCTGTTCCTGATGGACCAACAATAATCCCACTGCCGTCTGTAGCATCCACCCGAACAAGGTCTTGGTTGCTATTCGTCCAGGCAAACAGTTGTCCTGATGTATCGCTGGTCAGGTTGCTGATGGTGCCCACTCCGGCACCTGTACCGATCAGTGATCCTGCACCAGTCGTCAGGTCGATCTCCACCAGATGGCTAGGAGCGTTGTTGTCATTCTGGGAGACCGTGCCGTAGAGGGTGCCGGTGGCGGCAACATATTCGAGGCCGTTTATCGAGTACCCTACGTCACCGATGGTGCGGACGATCTCTCCCGTATCCGGGTCGATCTCTACCAAAGTGCTCGGTGTGCCGCCTTTGCCGACGGTTCCCAGCAGTAGCCTATCGATACCATCATTGAGAAAACCGGTGACTGCACCGCGCTCTCCGGCACCTATCGGCATAATGCCCTCTGGGGCATCCAGGTGCTCAGCTGAAGCGAGCCCATCATTTGCAGCGCCTGTAAGGCTCTCTTGCTCCACCAAGCTGTTGAGTAGTAGGTCTACACGGTAGTTGCCACCACCGTTGAGGCTCTCGATCTCTATGCGGTAGACACCGGCCGCTTCGATGGCTGAATCTAATAGGAATAGGGGTTCTCCTGCAGCGGTCGCATCGACACTGTTCAGTAGGTTACCGTCTGAATCTAGCAGGCTCAATCTGCCCTGCAGGGTGCTGTCAGTGTCAAGTTGGAGTTGCAGAAGTTGTCCCGACTCCAGCGTCAGGCTGAAACCATCTACATCACCGGCATGGGCATAGCCACTGACACCACCCCAGTAGATGAGGGAACCCGATGGTTCGGCTGCCGTCAGCGCGGGAAAGACCTGTGTCTCTGTATCCACACTGAAGTTGACAACAAAATCATCGCCGGCAATGCCATCGCCAGAGGGTAGTGGAAATGCAGGATCGCCATCAAGCAGATTACCTATGGAGTCGCGAGCGGCTTCTTCTCCACTGACCAAGGTCAATGTATAGCTATTATCTTTCAGGCCGGCAAAGGTGGCGCTTAGAACGCTTGTGCTGGGATCATAGATAAAGTTTTCAGCTATGTAGGTATTCAAATCTCCATCGATAAGCACTAGGTCTTCACTACCCAGTACTTCAGCCACCAACTCTTCACTCAACTGGATCGCGACCTGCAGATCACCCGTGCCGAGCACATCACCCTCACTCAGGCTGCTGGCGATAACGGTTGGAGCGGTGGCATCTACTGTAAAGGTTGCACTGCCCCCTCGGATAAGCTGATTACCAATGGAGGTCAAAGCTCCCGTAGCCATCTCGACGGTATAGAGTCCATCACCCGTCGCCGCACCGGCAATAGTAAACACCAGCGTATCTACGTCGATGACGGTGACACTGTCGGCGGCAACACCGTTAATAGTAAGATCCCCTGCATCGACACTGCTCTGCAGTACCGGTGCGGAGAGGTCTATACGGTAGGTATCCGGGTAGTCGAGCAGCCCAGCGCCATTGGCAATATCGCTGCCTACCACTTCGAAGGGTGCTGCAGTACCGGTCGCTCCCTCTATGTTCAGGAGGTACTCACCAGCATCATCACCCTCTCGGGCACCTCTTACTTCAACGCGATATTGACCACCCCCTTCCGTCGGTACCGTGTAGGTGATCAGTGCATCATGGCCATCAAGACTGTTGTCGTCTGTGGCCACCTGGCTGCCGTCCGCGGCGTAGAGGGTCAAGACCGGATCGAGGGTATTGACGAACTCACCCGCCGCACCTCCCGGTACTGCGGTGGTGATGCGCAGGCTGTCCCCCTCCTCTACTTCGATCAGGTACTGGTCAACCCGGTCGATACTACCTGAGGCTGCCCAGGCCACCGCCTGTTCAAACAGCTGGTCGTTTGCACCGCTGCGCAGTTCGCTGTAGCCGATGATGTCGGCATAGCTAGCACCAAGATAAACCGTGCGGCCACTGCCCACATCGGCCACGACTACTGTCTCAGCACTTCCAACAACACCCAGCACCGTCGCACCAGCATCAATCCCGTTCGAGGCGTATATGCTGTACGGCATGTTGAAGTCACTGAGACCTGCCATGACAGGGTGACCTGTGTTCTGTATATTCAGCGTACCCTGTGTTCCACTGGTGCCACCCACTCCCTGTACCGGGATGACCGCATCGAGATCGATTTGATTCTGGCCCGATGTATAATAATTAGTACTGTAGAGTCCATAACCCGTAGTCACAACACCGCCACCCACCTCGGCCCAGGTGCGCAGCGCCGGGGCCATCTGGCCAATGTCGTTCCACATCGAGTAATCACCAAGCACAACAGCATCGTAGGCAGACAACTCTTCGAGGGTATCGACCTGATCCACGGTGACCGATACCGCATTGAAATCGAACACTGTGCTGTCGTTGAGCTGGGCCAGCGCCTCTGCGCTGGTGTTGTTACCACTGCGCAGTACCGCCACATCGAGAATGCCGTCTCCCGCATCAACAGCACCCAACACCTGCCCTGAGGGGGAGAGCACCTGGGTAGCTTCTCCGGCGTCAAGATCGAACCCGGCATTGCGGGTCAGCAACAGATTGTATTCGGCATCTCCTACGCTGGAGACACGCACATAGAACGTTCCGGCAGCATCCGCCACAAAACCATCCACTACGTGATCCACACTGCTTCCTTCGCTGACACCCTGGGTCAGTAACTGACCCGCGGCATCATAGAGTTCGAGCTGAAGCGGAACGCGCCCCTCATCGGCACCTTCCAGTGCCAGAGTGGCGGCTTCCCCTTCAGCCAGACTGAAGTGGTACCAATCTTCTCCGTCGGCCACTACCTGTGGATCTTCGATAATGGCAAAGGTCAGGGTATGTACGGCATCCTGCACGGTGACGGAGCTGCCCACCACACTTTGTGCATCCATATCGATGACCACCAGGCCCGGTGTGCTACTGGTGTTGCTGAGACCGTAAAAGCGGTTGCTTAGCGGGTCAAAATCACCGTGGTGGGCAGAGTCTGTATTGAAGAGGTGGTTGGTCTGTCCAGTTACCGGGTCAATACCATAAACATTCCCGTCGACAAAAAAGAGATTGTTATCGTTATCAAAGGCAAGGCTGTATCGACCCGAATTGATACCTGAACCACCGATGAGGCTTCCACTGCCATCGACTGGATCCAGCAGGACCAAGCTACTACTATTCTTTGCCCAGGCAAACAGTTGCCCCGCCGAGTCACTGGTGAGATTGTTGATGGTGCCCACACCGGCACCGGTGCCAATGGGTGTTCCCGCACCGGTCTCCAGGTCGATCTCCACCAGGTGGTTGGGTGTATTGGCATCGTGATTGGATACCGTGCCATAAAGAGTTTGGGTCGCAGCGACATATTCAAGGCCGTTGATCGTATACCCGACATCACCGATGGTGCGAACAATCTCACCGCTGTCTGGATCGATCTCGACAAGGGTGCTTGATGTATTGCCTTGGCCGATGGTTCCCAGCATGACCCGGTCAACACCATCGTTGAGCCAGCCGCTGACGGCACCACGCTCTCCGGCACCAATCGGCATGATACCTTGGGCAGCATCGAGGGGCTCGGCTGAGGCGAGATCATCGTTGGCTGTGCCGGTAGTGGTCTCTTGTTCCATCAGAGTGTTGAGCAGCAGGCCTACTTTGTAGTTGCCACCGCCATCAATGCTCTCGATCTCTATACGATAGGCGCCTGCTGCTTCAACCGCCGAATCCAGCAGGAAGAGGGTTTCTCCGGCAGTGGTGGCATCGACACTGTTGAGTAGGGTACCGGTCGGGTCAAAGAGGCTCACTCGTCCCTGCAGAGCCGCATCGCTGTCAAGCTTGATATTCAGCAGTTGTCCCGCTTCCAGCACCAGATTGAAGCTATCTGCATCACCACTGTGGGCATAGCCGCTGACGCCCCCCCGGTAGACCAGGGAGCCGAACGGATCGGTGGCCTCCAGCACTGGGAAAACCCGGTCATCTAAGTCCACACTGAAATTAACAACGTAGTCATCACCCGGAGTACCGTCACCGCTGGGAAGTGGGGTTGAGGGATCGCCGTCGAGGAGGTTACCCATCGGGTCACGGGCAGCCTGCTCACCACTGATC
>JBEVXT010000539.1:0-27947 GCA_040505955.1 Sedimenticola sp.
ACTCAGGTGTAGGAGCGAACTTGTTCGCGAAGAGCACATTTCGTAGTCCATCGCGAACAAGTTCGCTCCTACAACACCTCTATTCCACCATCACTGTGGTTTTTAGGATTTTGCTACAGAGTGGTTTAAGGATAAAAAGGCACAAAATGCGAGTTTATGTGTGCAAATGATTATTTTTAACTCAGAAACGGCGAATTTCAGGGGTGAGCTGAGGAGACTGAAAAAATTGCTGAGGAAAAGCGGATGAGCAAACGCTTCAAAAGTGCATTTGATGCCATTGCGGATACGCCTGAAGAGGCGTTGAATATGAAGCTGCGAGCCGAATTGGTTACTGAGATTCGTGGGAAGATTGAGGCGAACGGATGGAGCCAGAAAGAGGCGGCAGAACATCTTGGGATCACCCAACCACGGGTCTCCGATATGCTCCGTGGAAAACTCTCGAAGTTTTGCCTGAACTCACTCGTTAACATGTTGGTGTCTGTTGGTGGTGATGTGAAGGTGCCCAGCAAAAGCTAGGCCTGTATGGTGCCGAGGAGAGGACTTGAGCTACCATTGGAATTGCCAATATTCTAGATAAAACAATGCATTACAATTTTATTATTTTGCTGCGTTCCACTCACGTTCCACGTTGATTCTTGCGGATGCTCTATCGGCCCAGTTTTAATCTGGATTTTCCAGGGTATCTCAGTGCCCCAGTCATATGCAAAGGTCTCATGCTGCCAACCTATAGTTCGCCTATACGCTTCTGGATCTTTTCCAGAATGGCATCGAAAGGAATTAGCTCGCCGAAGTAAAGTGAAGCCGTTGCCTGGTAGGCGAGGGTGTACCGCTCCCTGATCTCTGGATCAGATAAAAGAAATGCTTCGTTTTCGGCAATGATCAGGTTGTCGTCTTTTCTGAAGCGGCGTTCCTTCCGTGCCTGGTACTCCGGAGTGCCTATGAATGCGGTCACGTCCGGATGCTCCAGGAGTTGAGCAATATCGTAATAGTGACGGAGGAAATTCGGCGGCATTTTTCCGTTGTCCTGTTGCTGGCGGAATTTGGTGGAGACGGTTTGCAGCTTTTCCACAAAGGTATAGCCGGGGTGATAGCAGGGGATGTCAATCGCTCGGTTATCTGCGAAGGTAATGTCGGTTTCAGAGGCCCTGTCAAAGGCCCATGAAGAAATTGTCCGGGGCATGTTCGGCAGGGTGTCATCGAACCCGACTTCCAGCAGGATACCTTCCTTAAGACCGGCCGGATTATCGAAGGCGCTTTCGTAATGCAAACGGATGCCGCCACTCCGGTATTTCACATCATCGAAGGCATGATCGCGAACGACGTTGATGATGCCTACGATTTGAATGGTATCCGCGAGCCAGTCATAGAACTGCTTTCTGGATTCGATATGCCGGGATTTCTTGGTTTTATTCGGTGCAGAGAAGACCTCGAAAGGGGCGCATGCAGGGTCGATGCGGATGTCGATGTCTTCCGAGAAACGTTGGATGATGCCGAAGCCCTTGGATAGTGAGGTGCCGCCCTTAAGTTCGAAGCTGAATCCTTGTCTGCCCAGGCCATACAGGCAGTGCATGATCCAGTAGTCCTTTTCCACCAGCACCGGCAATAGGTTGTGTTCGCCGGCAACGACCCGGATCAGATCGGAAAAGTCAGATCGTTCATGCAGGTAGGGGTCAGGCGGCATCAGCCAACACTTGATCGAAGAACTTGCGGGTGGCGACCTTTCCGTAGTCGCGGGCGGCCATTCGAAGCTTACGGGTGTTCAGTTCCTTTGCTTTTGCGCGTGCACGCGTGCGAAGCCCTTCCGCGTCTTCCGCGAGCGTAGGCAGATTATTCAGAAGGTCCACAAGCAGGAACTCTTCCGAAAGTTTCCGGGGGAAGCGGGGCTTCCGGCGGAATTCGAAGGGGATGCCGCCCAGCGTGAAGAGCCCATGGCGCTTGTGATTGTAGACGACACGGCTGTTATAGAGCTGCGTGGTGCCCAGGCCCAGAGCGTTGTAGGCGTTCGGTGAGGTGAGCAGAAAGTCATCCTCTTTCAGGAATCTGTGCACCAACTCCCGCTCGTCCGCCGGTACTCGACCAAATACGGAAGCTTTAGGGTAGTAATACAGGCCGTTTTGAAGTTTTTGCAGCACACCCTGATCAACAAGTTCACGCGCATGCCGGTCAACACTTTTCGACCATTGGGCCAAGTCCGCACGTCGGTACACACGGCCAGGGCGCAGGTGCGTTTTCAACTTATCCAAACGTTTCACTGTCATTTCCTCTGATAGGGAATATAGTCTCTATTGCTAGATATGACAATAAATTTATTAAAATATCATGCAAAATTCTTGTTCACCCAAAGCCTACGCTTCGAAATTGGATGATTTATATCAAAACTCCAGGATTTATTAGGTGTAACAGCATGAATTGACAAGTATCGATATGATTAACAAAATCAGACGATACACTTAATTTATTTATTTAGGTCTATCAACAATATTTGTCAACTGGACGCGGTGGCTATGAAGGCTCATGAACTCTTCAACAAGAATCCGGTATTCCGGCATGAGGCCTTCGTGACCTTCCTGGAAAGCGCTGGCTTTCGCCGGACGAAGACAATCTCCACCGTGAATAACTACTCCTCGGCGTTATGCCTTGCCCTGCACCACGGAAAACGCACACTTCACCATGCCCAACTGAGGAATCAAGGTTAAAGGTTGGCAATTTGTCCCAGGGTGACCGGACTGAGCGGTGGCCTGTTCCTGAGCAGATCCACCTGCTCCATACCCTTTATTCAGTTCATCGCAATAATCCATGCCATAGTGCTGCCACACTGTGCGCCCTGGCACGGCCCCATGCCGCACCGGGTGAAGGATTTGATCTGGTTGGGGCCGATGCAGCCGAGTGATACCGCCTCGCGAATGCGTTTCGTGCTAACTTCCTCGCAGCGGCAAACCAGTGTTTCATCATCTGCGGGAACCAGGTATTCATGGGCCGGGGCAAACACCCGGTCGAGAAACGGCCGGATCGCTTCATGGTGGCGACGACGTCTATCCAGCGGTTGCGCGGCTTGCTCGAAATCCGCCTGACCCAGCTTGCCAAGCTGCCTGGAAACATGCAACCCAGCCACTTATCCCTGGTGGTATGACGCCCTGGCACCGACGATTCGCGCACAATCGCCGATCACATAGAGATGATCGAGGCTCTGACCATAATCATCGGTTTTAACGCACCAGCTTTGCTGGATATCCGACCATTCGAGGTGGCAATTGGCCGCCAGTGGCAGGCGGGTATTAGGTATGACGCCTTGATGCAGCATGAGCAGGTCAGTTATGATTCGCGTCGGGCCAACCGCTTGCATCCCTTTTTTACCCGCGCTGATGCTAACTGCCTCGAGCCGCTCCCCTCCCTCAGCTACCAGACCGCTAACCTGCCGGTAATAAGGTATTCCGGCGCGCCGGAATAAAGTGCCGATGATCATGGTGATATAGCACGTAACCAGGCCGAGGTAGGAATACCTATCCATAAAACTTAGGAAAATGATTGATTTTGTGAGTTGAAATCCCCATCCTCAATCAAAGCGCCGATACGACCTGAATCTCAACTTTAAGTTCGGGCCTCGCCAGCTTCGCCTCAACCGTGGCCCGGACAGGTAGACGATACCGTTGTACACTACAACTTGGCTCGTTCGCGATCCATCGTGCAAATGTTCAATGGTCATAAATTGTCTCCCCAAGTGAGTTCTTTAGAGTTTTTTCGATTTACTTTACGGTAATGTTCCCGGGATTGGCACTGGTCTGCTATCCGGAAGAAAAACGCTTTATTGAATAGGGCTCCAGATCGAATTCGGGTGTCTGGCCCGCGATCAATTGAGCCAGCACCCGTCCTGTTTTCGGAGCGGCAGTCAAGCCAATATGATGGTGACCAAACGCGTAGAAAACCTGTTCGCATTTACTTGATCGTCCAATTACCGGCAGGCTGTCCGGTAACGCAGGTCTATGCCCCATCCACTCGGTGAAGTCGCTTGTATTGATTGTTGGGAACATTGTCTTCGCATGGGCCAGTAGTCTTTTCGACAAACGATAATTCGGGGTAGCGGTTAAACCACAGAACTCCACCAGTCCCGCAAAACGAAGCCCTGGCACCATTGGTGTTACTACGAATTTACCGCCACTGTTCATTATTGGGTAACGTGGAACAACCCCCGGATTTTTTATACCGAATAAGCCCCGCTGACGGATGCCAAAGGCGGGTTTCAGTTTATACGAGTAACCCCAAAACGCAGAAAGGGCCACGATAACGTGGCCCTTTCTGTTGATGCGCGCTTGATGTTAGGTCAAGCGTTTAATAAATGTGGTGCCGAGGAGAGGACTTGAACCTCCACGGGCCAAAGCCCACCAGCACCTGAAGCTGGCGTGTCTACCAATTTCACCACCTCGGCATATTTCCGGCCAAAAGTGTAGTTACCAACCACCCTTATCCAGAAGCCGCGTACTTTAAAGCGACATTAATCGCTTGTCAACGCTATAATGGTGGATTATGTCAGCAGTATAGGAAAAGCCTTGTGGCGAAACGCAGTCGTGGAAGAACCTCCCGGGATCTTGATCCTCATAAAGTGAGGGAAGCAAGAAAGTACGAAAACCCGATTCCCAGTAGGGAATTTATTATTGATAAGCTCACGGAGATCGGTGTGCCGATCAAACGTGATGTGTTGGCGGAAAATTTGGCAATCGTCTCAGATGAAGATCATGAGGCGCTACGCCGACGCCTCAACGCTATGGAGCGGGATGGCCAGTTGGTGCGTAATCGCCGAGGAGGGCTCTGTGTGGTCAATAGCCAGGATCTGATTGCCGGGCGGATAATCGGCCACCGTGATGGCTTCGGTTTTCTGCGTCCGGATGAGGGTGGAGATGATCTGTTTGTCTCGCCCCGGCAGATGCGCGTCCTTCTTCATGGCGACCGTGCGGTTGTCAGGGTGGTGGGAGTGGATCGTCGTGGTCGCAAGGAGGCGGGGGTGGTGGAGGTGCTGGAACGCGTCAATCACCAGATTGCGGGGCGCCTCTATCTGGAGTCTGGACTCGGTTTTGTTGTGCCCGATAACAAGCGCCTGCAGCAGGATATTGTAATACCCAGCAGTGAGCTGCTGGATGCCGAACACGGGCAGATGGTGGTAGCGGAGATTATTGAGCAACCGACCAAGCGTACCCAACCGATTGGCCGTATTATTGAGGTGTTGGGCAATCATATGGCCCCCGGCATGGAGAGGGATATTGCTATCCGCTCCTACGATTTGCCGGTTGACTGGCCGGCAGAGGTGGATGCCGAAATTGCCGGACTGGGACGTGATGTTCCTGAAGCGTCGAAAAAGGGCAGGGTGGATCTGCGTAAACTGCCGCTGGTGACCATTGATGGCGCAGATTCCCGCGATTTTGATGATGCTGTCTACTGCGAGCAGAAACCCAAGGGGTGGCGTCTTGTGGTCGCTATTGCGGACGTTTCCAGTTATGTCGCTCCCGGTAGTGCCCTGGACAGAGAGGCTTATGCCCGCGGTAACTCGGTCTACTTTCCCGAGAGTGTGATCCCCATGCTGCCTGAGGTGCTGTCAAACGGCCTCTGCTCCCTTAATCCCAAGGTAGACCGCCTCTGTATGGTGTGCGATCTCTACATTAACAGGGAGGGTAATATCACCCGCACCAAGTTCTATGAAGCGGTGATGAACTCCCACGCACGGCTTACTTACGACGATGTGGCCAATATGGTTGTCGAAGGCGATCCTGCACTGTGCGAAAAGAATGCAGACCTGCTGCCGCATCTGCACAACCTCTACTCCCTCTATCAACTGCTGCACACTTCAAGAGGTGAGCGTGGTGCCATCGACTTCGACACTACAGAAACACGTATTATCTTCAATGAAGATCGTAAGGTGGAGCGCATTGTGCCGACAATTCGCAACGATGCACACCGCCTGATCGAAGAGTGCATGCTGGCGGCCAATGTCGCCACAGCCCGTCTGCTGTTGCGCAAGAAGCAGCCAGCACTTTATCGGAATCATGAAGGCCCCAAGGCGGAGAAATTGCTCAACCTCAAGGAGTTTCTTGGTGAGGTGGGTCTGCGTCTGCCGGGTGGTGAGAAGCCGCTAACCAAGGACTACGCGGATCTACTTGACTCAATAAGGGGAAGAGCCGACTCCCACATGATTCAGACGGTTCTCTTGCGTTCGCTTTCTCAGGCAGCTTACTGTGCCGAGAATCAGGGCCACTTTGGTCTGGCATTCCCTGCTTATTCTCACTTTACTTCACCCATTCGACGCTATCCTGATCTGGTCATTCATCGTGCCATCAAGCACACACTGATCAATGGTACGGCAGATGAGTTTACCTATTCACACCATGAACTTAAGAGTGTCGGCGAACACTGTTCAGCTACCGAACGTCGTGCCGATGAGGCGACCCGTGATGTCGACTCCTGGCTCAAGTGCGAGTTTATGATGGACAAGGTGGGTAACTCCTTTGACGGTATCATCACCAGCGTCACCTCCTTCGGAATCTTTGTCGAGCTGAATGATATCTATGTTGATGGGCTGGTACATATCACCGCTCTTGATCACGACTACTACCACTTCGACCCGGTGGGACATCGCCTGACAGGTGAACGCTCCGGTCGTATATTCCGTCTCGGTGATCCACTGCGGGTTCAGGTGGCCGCGGTTAACCTGGATGATCGCAAAATCGACTTTATGCTTGACTCCAAGAGTAAAGGTGAGGCTGTGAAACCAAAGCACAGTCGTCGGCGGAAAAAACCGGCTGCTACAGGGAGTGATAAGCCCTTGCAGAAGACCTTACCTTTTGAAGAAAATGTGGCTAGTGATCAAGCAAAACCGGCAGTAAAGAAAAAGACGGCTAAGAAGAAGGTGGCAAAAAAACGTGTTGCGAAAGTAGCTGCTGAGAATCAGGTGGCGAAGAAAAAAACCACTAAAAAGAAGGCTGCTAAAAAAACAGCTAAAAAACGGGTGGCTAAAAAGAAGGCAGTTAAATAAGCTGTTATCTGCGAATTCAGGGATGGTGAACTCGGGGAAGATGATCTGTGACTGAACATCAATTGGTAGCGGGTCTCCACAGTGTACGCACCGCACTGAAGCACGGCACTGACTCGGTCGCTGAAGTCTGGGTGGAGAAACGCCGCAAGGATCGACGCATCAAAGAGGTGATTGGTCTGGTCCGGGAACTGGGTGTACGTCTCAATCAGGTGCCACGGGATGAGCTGGACAGACTGGTGCCCGGGGCTAATCACCAGGGTGCTGTGGCACGCACCCGTGCGCCTACCGCACTTGATGAAAAAGATCTGAAGGTACTGCTCTCCAATATCGATCATCCTCCCCTTCTTCTTGTATTGGATGGAGTGCAGGATCCACATAATTTGGGTGCCTGCCTCAGAAGCGCCGATGGTGCCGGTGTGGATGCGGTGATCGCTCCCAAGGATCGCTCCTGCGGTTTGACCCCCGTAGCCTGTAAGGTGGCCAGTGGTGCCGCAGAGAGCCTGTCGTTTTTCCAGGTAACCAATCTCAGCAGAACCCTCAAATGGCTGCAGGATGAGTTTGGCATCTGGCTGGTAGGCACCGAGGGCGAGGCGGAAACCGCACTCTATGATGCCGACCTGAAAGGCCCTCTTGGTATCGTTATGGGGGGAGAGGAGAAGGGGATGCGCCGCCTCACCGGAGAGCAGTGTGATCTGCGGGTCAGTCTGCCGATGGCGGGCAGTGTCGAGAGTCTCAATGTCTCTGTCGCTGCCGGTATCTGTCTGTTTGAGGCGGTCAGGCAGCGGCAATAGTTGCGATAACCTACAGATAATAATTCTACGGCAGGATCCTGGTGCTCACCCCGGCGTCTACTGCTTGCGCACTAACCGGGGCGAATGGGACGAAGCGTAAAAAGATGGGCTAACAGCCCGTGATTTTAGTGGGCTTTAGAAACTCAGTCCATCAATCCGATGCCTCTGCCGTATGCTGTCAGGGTCAAGGCAGATCAACAGCCACCGGCGGTTGCCAGCCCTCTGCGCGGTGTTCGGCCACCACCGAGGTGAAGATCCCTCCTCGCACGTTGAAATCCGCCGTCAGGCGCATAAAGCGAGGCTGCGTGGCCGCCACCAGATCATCAAGAATTTTGTTGGTCACCGCCTCATGAAAAGCCCCCTCATCCCGATATGACCAGACGTACATCTTCAAAGCCTTCAGCTCGACACATTGCTTGTCTGCAATGTACTCGATAGTCAGTTCGGCAAAATCGGGTTGGCCGGTCATCGGGCAGAGACAGGTGAACTCAGGTATATCGATGCGGATAGTGTAATCACGCTCCGGCTGGGGATTGTCGAAAGTCTCCAGAGTTTTGCTGGGCTGGCTTGGCATGGTGGTCTGTTCTCGATCGGGTGTTGGAAAGTCGGCGATTATACGGAACTATCGACCTTTCCGGGTAACTATTCAGCACTGTGCCGTAACTGTTCAGTTGAGTGCGGGGTTGGAGTCGATTGCGGCAAGAAACTGTAAATTTCGAAGACAAAAGCCGCTACAGGATCGAGCACATCAAAAGTTCAGATTGACGGAACTTTTGTAAAGTAGGGATTAATGTTAATACTATTATATTTCAATTAAATACATCTAATATTTAAAGTGACAAGTAACGTATTGATCCACTTGTCACCAAAGCCTACTGGCTGTATCTTAGCGGCCTATGCGTTTAGAAAAAATAAAACTCGCCGGTTTCAAGTCCTTTGTCGACCCGACCACTGTCCATTTTCCCAGCAATCTAATCGGTGTTGTCGGGCCAAACGGTTGTGGTAAATCGAATATTATCGATGCCGTGCGCTGGGTGATGGGCGAGAGTTCAGCCAAGATGCTGCGCGGCGAATCGATGGCGGATGTTATCTTCAACGGCTCGACCAGTCGCAAGCCGGTGGGCACCGCCAGCATCGAGTTGCAGTTCGACAACAGCGATGGTTCCGCTGGCGGGCAGTATGTCCAGTACAACACCATTTCGGTAAAACGTCAGGTCTCCCGTGACGGCCAGTCAAACTATTATCTGAATGGTGTGCGCTGCCGCAGGCGTGATATAACCGATCTTTTTCTCGGCACCGGTCTGGGGCCGCGCAGTTACTCGATCATTGAGCAGGGGATGATCTCGCGGCTGATTGAGGCGCGGCCTGAAGATCTGCGGGCGTTTCTCGAAGAGGCTGCGGGCATCTCCAAGTACAAGGAGCGCCGCCGCGAGACCGAGAACCGGATCAGCCGCACCCGTGAAAACCTAGATAGGCTCAACGACTTACGTGAGGAGATCGCCAAACAACTTCAGCATCTGCAACGGCAGGCGGCCACTGCCGAACGCTACAAGAAGTATAAGGAGCAGGAGCGGCGCCTTCAGGCGGAGCTGCTGGCTCTGCGCTGGCAGGTGATGGATGAGGATATCCGTGGCAAGGAGCGCAATATCAAGGAGTTGGAGACCGATCTTGAGGCCGCTATTGCCAAACAGCGCAGGCTGGAGGCGGAGATCGAGCAGAGCCGCGACCAGCATACAGAAGCCAACGATAGCTTTAACGTAATTCAGGGGCGCTACTACGCCGTGGGCAGTGAAATAGCCCGTCTCGAACAGGCGATACAGTTCGCCAAGCAGAGCCGCAGCAAGTCGGAGCAAGATCTGCATCAGGCAGACCAGGCATGGAGGGAGTCCACGGATCACCAGCAGCAGGATGCATCCCGTCTGAAAGAGCTGGAGACCGCCCTTGAAGAGCAAGAGCCGGAGCTGGAGCAGATTCGTGAGGTTGAGATGCACTCCGCCGCCCGGCTGGCCGAAGCTGAGGAAGCGATGGGGCGTTGGCAGGAGGAGTGGGAGGGCTTTAATCGCATCGCTGCGGAACAGGCGCAGACGGCACAGGTTGAGCGAACCCGGATCAACCATCTGGAAGAGCAAGAGCAGAATCTGCGCCTCCGCATGGAGCGGTTCCGCATGGAGTTGCAGCAACTTACTGATCAGAAATTGCTGGAAGAGATCGCAGCGCTGGAAGCGGGTGAAACGGAACGCCGGGAGCAGGTTGTTCTATTGCAGGAGCAGTTGAATCACACGGTAGAGCAGATAAACACTATCCGTGAACAGAACACTCAGCAGATCAATACCCTGGATGAGACCAGGGCCGGGTTGCAGACGGCTCGTGGACGCCACGCCTCCCTTGAGGCACTGCAGCAAGCGGCGTTGGGCAAGCAGGGGGAGGCTGTAACCCACTGGTTGGAAAGCCATGATCTGGTCAAAGCTGCACGTCTGGCGGAGAAAATTGTAGTTGAGGATCGCTGGCAAAGAGCAGTGGAGACGGTACTCGGATTTCATCTCCAGGCGATCTGTACCGACCGACTCGACTCTATTGGTGGATTGCTAGGCTCCCTGGAGAGCGGTTCACTCACCCTGTTCGACACCAAGGCCCAACCATCAGCAAATAGCAGCGGTGAAGGCGCCCTGGCGGTAAAGGTTGATGCTCCCTGGTCACTCGATGGTCTACTGATGGGTGTCTACACCGCTGAAACCATTGAGCAGGCGCTTGATCGGCGCCAGACTCTCGCCGCCGGTGAGTCAGTGATCACCCCGGACGGGGTCTGGTTGGGTGCCAACTGGTTACGTCTCAACCGGGAAGGTGACGAAACCAGCGGGGTACTGGAGCGGGAACAGGAGATCCGGGAACTGATGCAAAAGATGGAGCAGCTCACCACTCGGGTGGAGGACCTTGTCGCCGGTGTCGAGAGCGGAAGGGAACACCTGCAACAGACTGAGCAGTCCCGGGAGCAGGGGCAGCGCCGCCTCAACGAGATCAACAGAGCCTTGTCCGACCTACGCTCCAATCTCAGTGGCAAGCGCACCCGTGCGGAGCATCTGAAAAACCGCAGCCGCCATATTGACGGTGAGGTGAGTGAGCTGGCTGAGCAGATAGAGCACGATCTGGAAGATCTTGAGATGGCAAAGATGCGCCTGCACACCGCACTTGAGGAGATGGAGACTCTGAGTGGGCGGCGTGAAAGCCTGATACGGCAGCGGGATGAGTTCTCATCAACGCTGACAGAGCATCGTAAAGTGGCCGAACAGCGTCGTACCCAGGCCCATGAAATCGCCTTGCGGATCGAATCGATGCGCAGTTCCAGAACCTCTCTGGTGCAGAATCTGGAGCGAATGAGCAGTCGCCTGGCCCACCTCGTCAACCAGCGTGAAGAACTTACTCACACACTGGATGAGAGTGAGAAGCCGATGCACGAGCAGACAGAGGAGCTGGAGAAACAGTTGGGGCAAAGGGTAGCGGTCGAAAGTGAGTTGACCCGGGCGCGCAATAACCTGGAGGAGATTGACGGCACCCTGCGGCGTCTGGAGCAGGATCGGACGGGTGCAGAGCAGGCGGTGCAACAACAGCGTGTGGCCCTGGAGCAGGCCAGGATGGCGTGTCGGGAAGTTCAGATTCGCTGCAAGACGCTCGATGAGCAGATAAAAGAGAGCGGCTTTCAACATGATCAGCTGTTTCTGGAGATGCCGGGGGATGCTGATGCCGAAGCCTGGCGGGAGGAGGTCGAGCGGATGGATATGCGGATACGGCGACTCGGCCCGATTAATCTGGCGGCAATCGATGAGTTTGAAGAGCAGTCGGAGCGCATGACCTACCTTGATGCCCAGCATGCCGATGTTACCGAATCGCTGGATACTCTTGAGAACGCCATCCGCAAAATTGATCGCGAGACACGTACCCGCTTCAAGGAGACCTTTGATGCTGTCAACAGTGGTCTGCAGACCAAGTTCCCCAAACTATTCGGTGGAGGACACGCTTATCTGCAACTCACCGGCGATGACCTGCTCGACACCGGGGTGACAGTGATGGCGCGGCCACCCGGCAAACGCAACTCCAGCATCCACCTCCTTTCGGGTGGTGAGAAGGCGCTGACGGCTGTGGCCTTGGTGTTTGCCATTTTTGAACTTAATCCGGCCCCTTTCTGTATGCTTGACGAGGTTGATGCACCGCTGGATGACGCCAATGTGGTTCGCTTCTGCGAACTGGTGAAGTCGATGTCGGATCAGGTACAGTTTATCCTGATCACTCACAGTAAAATTACCATGGAGATCGCTCACCACCTGAGCGGTGTCACCATGCATGAGCCGGGTGTCTCTCGCATGGTCACCGTTGATGTTGAGGCGGCGGCCCAGATGGTGGCTATGTAGGAATGGGAAACTGACCATGGATGCCGATTTTCTTCGATTG
This sequence comes from Sedimenticola sp., assembly GCA_040505955.1. Taxonomy (GTDB): domain Bacteria; phylum Pseudomonadota; class Gammaproteobacteria; order Chromatiales; family Chromatiaceae; genus Vondammii. The sequence goes on from JBEVXT010000539.1 coordinate 12,253, forward strand.
CTTCTTTTTATTGCCGGTGTCGCGCTGATACTCGGTATCTATTTTTGGGATCGCCACAAGCAGGTTAACCGGGTGGTTCATGCCATTCGACAGGCTCAGCGGGAAGGGGAGGCGGTTATTCGGAATGAGCCTGAGGTCGAAGAGGGCCCGGAGGATGAAGAGGATAGAGTGCCCGAACGGATAGAACCTGGGTTGGATTCCCAGTGGATGGCAAAACAGGTTGTCCGCTCGATAGCCAGATCCGGAGGTCGCAATAGAGCTGATGAGCAGGATACGGCGCCTATCACGACCTCAGTGGAAGAGGGCGAGAGTGGTGACGATGTCGAAGCGGCGCTTGAGCAGCTCGACGCACTGGTTCATGAGGAGTCGGTGGATACAGGAGTGTGCGAACAGGGCATTTTCTCATTTGCAGCGGATGCCCCGGGGAATTTCACAGACAAGCCGGGTGATGACGATCTGCCGAAAAAGATGCTGCAACTCAATGTAGTGGCCCGAGGTGGCAGGTTTTCCGGAGTTGACATTGCCAAGGCGGCTGCGGATCTGCAGATGGTTTATGGTGATATGTCGATCTACCATCGCTACGATGGTGATCCTGCGAACGGGCGTGAGCTTTACGGTATGGCCGGTCTCGTGGAGCCGGGTACCTTTCCCGCGGACGGGTTGGATGAGTTCAGCACTCCGGGGGTAACGCTCTTTGCACAACTCCCCGGCTATCAGGACGGTATGGTGATCTTCTCCGATATGCTCTCCACTGCAGAGCGCCTTTCGGTCATGCTGGACGGAGATCTGCAGGATGAGAATCACAGCGATCTCAGCAGGCAGACCATCGGACATATCCGTGAAGGGATTCTTGAACACCGACGTCAGGTGCAGCTGGCCCACAGCAGAAGAAGATGACGGTTCCCCCTGCCGTAAGCAAGCATGCAGCGGAACTGCGTGAACAGCTTGACCACCATAATCATCAGTACTATGTACTCGATGCTCCCACCCTACCCGACAGTGAATATGATCGCCTGATGCGTGAGCTGCAGGGGCTGGAGGCGGAGTACCCTGCACTTATCATCTCCGGTTCCCCCACTCAGCGCGTTGGTGCCAAGCCTCTGGACTCTTTTGATGAAGTGGTTCACCGTTTGCCCATGCTCTCTCTCAATAACGCCTTCAGCGACCATGAGATGGAGGATTTTGACCGGCGTGTGAGAGAGCGTCTTGAACTGGAAGGTGAGGTGGCCTATGTGGCAGAACCGAAACTAGATGGTTTGGCGATCAGCCTGCGCTATGTCGACGGCGTACTGGCACAGGCCGCCACCCGTGGAGACGGCAGCCACGGTGAGGATGTCACCCTCAATGTGCGCACCATTCCATCGGTTCCGTTACACCTACTGGGTGACGGATGGCCCGCCGTTCTTGAGGTGCGGGGGGAGATCTACATGCCGCGGGCGGGATTTGAGCGGCTCAACCGGCAGGCGCGTGAAAAAAGGGAGAAGGGCTTTGCCAACCCCCGTAACGCCGCTGCAGGCAGCCTGCGTCAACTTGACCCTCATATCACCGCCGGGCGCCCCCTGGCGATGTTCTGTTATGGTTTTGGCGAGATCCAGGGGGAGGCGCTTGCCCCAAGCCACAGTACGAGTATCCGGCGCCTCGCTGACTGGGGGCTGCGTATCTCCCCCGAGATGGAGGTGCTCACCGGTGTTGTCCAATGCCTGGACTACTACAATACGATTGGCGAGCGGCGGGACGGTCTCGATTACGATATCGACGGAGTCGTCTTTAAGGTCGACGACTTTGCGCGGCAGACGATGCTTGGCGCTGTCTCACGGGCACCGCGCTGGGCCATCGCCCGGAAATTCCCTGCACAGGAGGAGATGACCCGCCTGCTCGGGATTGATGTTCAGGTGGGCCGCACCGGCGCACTGACACCGGTAGCGCGGTTGGCACCGGTAACCGTGGCGGGGGTAACCGTCACCAATGCCACCCTGCACAATGAGGATGAAATTCGCCGCAAGGGGGTACGTGTAGGCGATACTGTGATTATCCGACGCGCAGGCGATGTGATCCCCCAAGTGGTGAGTGTGGTGGTCGATCAGCGACCGCAAGGTACAGAGGCATTCGAGATGCCCCGTGCCTGTCCGGTATGTGGGTCGGATGTGATTCGCGATGGAGACGAAGCGACAATACGCTGTAGTGGCGGACTTTTCTGTCCGGCGCAGCGAAAAGAGGCGATCAAACACTACGCCTCAAGACGGGCGATGGATATTGAGGGTTTGGGTGACAAGCTGGTGGAGCAGTTGGTGGATGCCGCAATGATCACGACTCCCGCCGATCTCTATAAGCTGCAGCAGTCACAGCTGGCCACTCTTGAGCGGATGGGGGAGAAGTCAGCCGCCAACCTGATCGAGGCATTGCTCAATAGTAAAACCACCACACTTGGTCGCTTTCTCTTCGCTCTCGGTATTCGCGAAGTGGGGGAGACCACCGCCCAATCCCTGGCGCGCTGTTTTGGTGATCTGGCACCGCTGATGCAGGCGGATAAAGAGGCTCTGCTGGAAACCCCCGACGTCGGGCCGATTGTTGCTGATCATCTTGTCACCTTTTTTCGTCAGCCTCACAACAGAGAGGTGATCGATGCGCTTATTGCAGCGGGTATCCATTGGCCGATTGAACAGGTTCCAGACGCCGCCGACCAGCCGCTGGCAGGGAAAACCTTCGTCCTCACCGGCTCCCTGAGCCGTCCGCGCACTCTTTTCAAAGAGGAGCTGCTGGCGTTGGGCGCCAAGGTGGCTGGCTCTGTTTCAAAGAAGACCGACTATGTCGTCGCAGGCAACGAGGCCGGTTCCAAACTGGTCAAGGCGGAGAAGCTGGGTATCACCGTTCTCGATGAGGCGAATTTTATCGCAATGATCGAGAACCTTTAGTAGCTGATTCAATACACAGGAAAGTACTAAAGCATACCTGATTACCTCTGAAACTCAGCCACTGATAGAATGAAAAGAGTCAATATTGGCCGGAAATAAACGCGTATGAACGCAAATATTTGAAGCCAGCTCTATAAAACAGTCCTGAAGTCGGGTGTAGGAGCGAACTTGTTCGCGAAGAGCGTGTTTCGGAGTCCATCGCGAACAAGTTCACTCCTACAAATGCAAAGCGTCAGAACATGTTCTTGGCTATTAATGCCCAAGCAATATACCAGTGGAGAGCCATATTCGCGTTTATTTGCATTCATTTCCGGCTGTGTTTTAGGGGTAATCAGGTAACTCATTGTTTCTTCTTGTCAAAGCACTCCTTTGCAGCTACTATTTGCGCCCTTTTTCCATCCATTCCCATATTCGGAGTCAATGTTGAGCTCAGCTGCCAATCTACTCTTTCATGTTGCTCCCGGAGGGCGGCTTGAGGGAACACTGCGGGTTCCCGGTGACAAGTCGATCTCCCACCGTTCGATAATGCTCGGGTCTCTGGCGCAAGGGGTGACCCGGGTCAGTGGCTTTCTTGAAGGTGAGGACAGTCTGGCTACGCTCAAGGCTTTTCAGCGGATGGGAGTGAGAATCGAAGGCCCGGAGCAGGGCAGGGTGACTATTCATGGTGTCGGCATGAACGGTTTGAAGGCTCCTGACGTCCCGCTGGATCTTGGCAACTCCGGCACGTCCATGCGACTGCTTTCGGGCCTGCTGGCGGGGCAGGGGCTGGATATTACCCTCAGTGGTGACCGTTCGCTTTCAAGCCGGCCGATGCGCCGGGTGACTGACCCTCTGGCGGAGATGGGCGCGGTTATCGGTACCGCAGCAAACGGTACTGCTCCACTTGTTATAGAGCCGACGCCTGACCTTAGGGGCATCTCCTACCGGATGCCGATGGCCAGTGCCCAGGTCAAATCCAGCCTGTTACTTGCCGGCCTCTATGCCAAGGGTAAAACCTGCGTTGTTGAACCTGCCCCTACACGGGATCACACCGAGCGTATGTTGGGGGGGTTTGGTTATCAGGTTGAACGCAATGGGAATGAAATCTGCGTCACAGGTGGCGGTAAGCTGGTCGCCTGCGATATTGATGTACCGGCGGATATCTCATCGGCAACTTTCTTTATGGTGGGGGCGGCTATTGCCGCAGAATCTGATATCACCCTTGAACATGTCGGCATTAACCCGACACGGGATGGTGTGATCTCCATACTGCGCCTGATGGGTGCGAATATTGAGCTGCTGAATCAGCGTGATGTGGGGGGTGAGCCGGTTGCCGATCTGCGTGTTCGTGCCGGTTCCGTTTTGAAGGGTGTGGAGATACCCAGGGAGCTGGTACCCCTGGCGATCGACGAGTTCCCGGCGCTGTTTGTTGCCGCTGCCTGTGCCGAGGGTGAGACAGTGCTGACCGGAGCCGAGGAGTTGCGGGTCAAGGAGAGTGATCGTATTCAGGTGATGGCGGATGGTCTTGTCGCCCTGGGTGTCGATGCTAAACCGACAGACGATGGGATCATCATTCAGGGTGGAACTATCAGTGGTGGCCGGGTCAACAGCCACGGTGATCACCGTATCGCCATGTCTTTTGCCATGGCGGCGCTACGTGCCAAGGGCGAGATCACTATCGACGATTGTGCCAATGTGAACACCTCATTTCCCGGTTTTGTTGGGCTGGCGGGCAATGCCGGTCTGAATATCAGTGTCAACATGGAGGGAGAGTGATGGTTCCTGTAGTGACTATCGACGGACCCAGTGGATCAGGTAAGGGCACTATCGCCGGACTACTGGCGCAGCGCCTGGGTTGGCACTGTTTGGATAGCGGAGCGCTCTATCGCTTGTTGGGATTGGCTGCCGAGCGTGCCGCTATCAGCGCTGACCAGACCTCTGAACTGGAACATATTGCACGAACCATGGAGGTTGAGTTCAGCAGTGACGGAATCCACCTCGGTGGGGAGGATGTCACCCGGGCGATACGTACCGAGCAGGCGGGTAATGCGGCATCGAAAGTAGCGGCTATACCCGAAGTGCGGTCAGCCCTTCTACAGTGGCAGCGCGACTATGCCCGACTGCCTGGCCTGGTGGCTGACGGCAGGGATATGGGCTCTGTTGTCTTCCCTGATGCGGGAGTGAAGATTTTTCTTACCGCATCAGCGGATGAGAGAGCTAAAAGACGCTATAACCAGTTGAAAGAAAAAGGATTGGATGCTAATCTTCCCGATCTTGTTGCGGAGATACAGGAACGTGATGAACGGGACAGTAACCGCAGTGTTGCACCTCTGAAAGCTCCGGCAGGCGCTTTGGAGGTTGAATCGACGGTACTCTCAATTGATGAGGTGCTGGAACAGGTACTGGGGCGGGTGCGTAGCGCCTATCCCGGGCTTAATGTTTAGGGTGGCCATTAGGGCCTTTTTTTTAACTACAGACACCGGTCGATGTTGTTGGCACGGTGAGAGTCGACTTAGTCGCCTCAGGATCTTTTTCTCATGACCGAAAGCTTTGCAGAACTATTTGAAGAGAGTATCGCTAAAACACAGCTGCGCTCCGGTGCCATCGTCATAGGCACCGTTCTTGAAATCACCAACGATATGGTGATCGTCAATGCAGGACTCAAGTCCGAAGGTGTTATCCCCAAGATTCAGTTTTTAAGTCTCACTGGCGAAATCGAAGTCGCCGTCGGCGATCAGGTGGAAGTCGCCCTGGATGCCGTCGAAGATGGTTTCGGATCCACCCGTCTATCACGGGAGAAGGCAAAACGTCACCAAGCCTGGAGGGTTCTGGAAACAGCTTTCGAAGCAGAAGAGAATGTCACTGGCCGCATCAACGGCAAGGTAAAAGGCGGGTTTACCGTCGAGCTGGGTGAGATACGTGCGTTCCTGCCGGGGTCACTGGTTGATGTGCGCCCTGTACGCGATACCACCTATCTGGAAGGAAAAGATCTGGAGTTCAAGGTCATCAAGCTGGATCAACGTCGTAACAACGTCGTTGTCTCTCGTCGTTCCGTGGTCGAGAACGAGTACAGCGCTGAGCGCGAGGCACTGCTTGAAAGTCTGCAAGAAGGTATCGAGATCAAGGGTATCGTCAAGAACCTCACCGACTACGGTGCTTTTGTTGACCTCGGCGGCATCGACGGTCTGCTGCATATCACCGACATGGCCTGGAAGCGCGTCAAGCATCCTTCCGAAGTGGTTGAGATTGGCGATGAAATTACTATCAAGGTACTCAAGTTCGACCGTGAGAAACAGCGTGTCTCTCTTGGCCTGAAACAGATGGGTGATGATCCCTGGGTCAATCTCTCCCGTCGTTATCCTGAGCACACACGCATGTTCGGCAAGGTTACCAACCTGGCCGATTACGGCTGCTTCGTCGAGATCGAAGAGGGTGTCGAGGGTCTGGTACACGTCTCGGAGATGGACTGGACAAACAAAAACATCCACCCCTCCAAGCTGGTGCAGTTGGGTGAAGAGGTTGAAGTCATGGTTCTGGATATCGACGAAGAGCGTCGTCGTATCTCACTGGGCATGAAGCAGTGCCAGAACAACCCCTGGGACGAGTTCGCTTCCAACTTCAACAAGGGTGACCATGTCACCGGCAAGATCAAATCGATCACCGACTTCGGTATCTTCATCGGTCTCGATGGTGGCATCGACGGCCTGGTTCACCTCTCGGATATCTCCTGGGATGAGAACGGTGAAGAGAGTGTCCGCGACTTCAAGAAAGGTCAGGAACTGGAGACGGTGGTACTCTCCGTCGATCCGGAACGTGAGCGTATCTCCCTTGGTGTCAAGCAGTTGGATAAAGACCCATTCTCCACCTACCTGGCAGTGAACAGCAAGGGCAGTGTTGTCAATGGTGTGATCAAGGAAGTGGATGCCCGTGGTGCCGTTGTCACTTTGGATGAAGGCATTGAAGGCTATATTCGTGTCTCGGAAATTTCCCGGGATCGTGTGGAAGATGCTCGTACAATACTCAAGGAAGGCGCTGCGATCGAAGCCAAGTTCATGGGTGTTGATCGCAAGAACAGGACGATCACCCTCTCTATGAAGGCGAAGGATTATGCAGAGGAGCAAGCTGCCATCAAGTCATACTCCAGCAATGTGTCAAGTGGTGCCGCCACCATCGGTGATCTGCTCAAGGCCCAGATGGATGGAGCTGAGGATTAGTATATAAATCCATTGTTAGCTTAAGAATCAGCCGGAGTCCCCAGTGGGCTCCGGCTCCAGATAGGATGAAGAGAAGAATGACAAAATCTGAACTGATTGACGTCATCGCAAAAGATCAGAGCCATCTTGCGTACCGTGATGTTGAACTCTCTGTGAAGTGTATTCTCGAACAGATGAGTCAGACACTGGCTTCCGGGGAGCGGATCGAAATCCGCGGTTTTGGCAGTTTTTCACTCCATTACCGCCCGGCAAGACAGGGTAGGAATCCCAAGACAGGGGCTTCCGTGGCGCTTTCCGGTAAACATGTACCACATTTTAAACCGGGAAAAGAGTTGCGTGATCGGGTCAATGCGGCGATAGATCAAAAATAAACTGTCAGACGTTTTTTTCCAAGCAATCGAAATCGGGGTAGGAAGTACCATCGACGCCTTCTAACGGACGACTGTTTAATGCCGGAAGTTTGAGTTGGATACTTCTAGAAGTCTGTCGGATTTAACGCTGATCTACTACGGAAGTAACTATTCAGCTCACCCCTGAAATTCGCCGTTTCTGAGTTAAAAAATAATCACCTGCACACATAAACTCGCATTTTGTGCATTTTTATCCTTAAACCGGCTCTGTACCAAAATTCTGAAAACCACAGTTATGGTGGAACAAAGGTATTGTAGGAGCGAACTTGTTCGCGATGGACTACGAAACGTGCTCTTCGCGAACAAGTTCGCTCCTACACCTGAGTTCTGGATTACCGTGCTGAATAGTTACCTGCGGAAAAGCTCTTTTGGCTCGTTTTTTCGTTCATTTTTATAAATATAAATGACTATTCGCCTCAAATGAACGAAAAAACGGACTCAAAATTGTTTTCCCTCGCTGCGATTGGTCAAACCCGGCAGATTCCCGGGGCTGAAAATAAGTCAGTAGCCGCTGAATATCATGGCAATAAAGTAGACCAGAGTGACTATGCCCACTGATACAAAGTGGAGACGGCTGTTGTCACTGTGGTGTTTGAGAGTGACATCCTGCTCCATAAGAGAAGGGATAAGGTTCTCCACCTGTTCCCGCATAATGTAACTGGGTCTTGTAATCATGGCCGATCCCCTCTATCAAAGGCTGCTGCTGTTAAGTTCGTTCTCTCCTTCCAGCGAGAGAGGTCTGTATCCTTGTGTTCTCGTCAGGTTCTATTCTAGCAGACAAAGAACAAAAAGAGAACCTCTGTTAACTCTATCTCCTTATTCCCTATGACTACAAGTGATATGTCTAACTCAAAAACAGAGGGACTTATTGAAGCGATTTGTATCCTCGGATGTCAGCAAGTCCGGCAGGTCATCTCTGAGCTGGAGCAGGGGCGTACATTGCTTGAGGTGAATAGTCTCTCCATAGGGGAACAGAAGCAGCTCCTTCAGGAGCTTAAGTCGATCATGTCGGTTTACGGTGGGAACTGCCGTATTGATGAGTCATATAGTGATCCATGCTCTGGAGAATAGTACAGTGCGATATGGAAGTGCTGAGTGCGGGAGTTATTTCGATTGCGTGTCGCTTTAAGAATTGAGGTCAATACTTTATTGGGAGCAGTGGAGGGTGTGCCCGCCATCTTACGGCTGTTGGATGAGTATAAGATACAGGGCTGTTTCTTTCTCAGCCTGGGTGCCGACCACTCGTCTATGCAGTTGAAAAAGCTGATTCCAGCACAGTGGCTGAAGTACCTGCCAGCGCCGATGATTGGTGTAAAGGCAATGGATAACCTCTCTGCTATCAAGAACGCGGGCCATGAGGTAGGGCTGTCGGCCTACACACCTTATGTCTGGAGTCGTGATGCAGCCTACCAGGGGATAGAGTGGACCCGTAATGAACTCAATAAATCGCTCGATCTCTTTGAACATATTTATGATGAGCGGCCGCAGTGTTTTGCTGCAGTCAATTGGCAGGTCAATCCTCATCTGCTTGCACTGGAGGAGGAGTTGGATTTTAAGTATGCCAGTGATGTCAGGGGGAGAGGGGCCTTTTTGCCGCTGTTGCAGGAGGTGTCAGGCAACTGTCCGCAGATCCCTACCACCCTACCGGTGCTGTCTGAGTTGCTGAGGGTTAAGACGGTGTCTCATGATAAGATACACGAATATATCTTTTCAGAATGTCAGAGAATACTGCCTAATGGGGAGGTATTCAGCTTAAATGCCGAGCACGAGGGAAGAGATCTGATCGAGTTGTTTGAGCGTCTGTTGATTATGTGGAAAGGGAGTCAGTGGGAGTTTAATAGACTCTCCGGATTACTGGAAAACGTTGAAGCCCGTACTCTTCCAAGACATCAGATAGGGTGGGGTGAAGTTCCCGGTGGTGAAGGGCATCTGGCAATGCAGGGCCTACTGATCAATGAAAACTGATCGGTAATTATTCAGCTCTCAGTGCAGAACGAAGCCGAACGAAACGGCTGTGCTGAATAGTAACGAGGGAAAGATGTATGTCTTTTAAGAAAAAAACAACAAACGGTGAGTTGAAAAAGGTCGTCTATTCGGGGCCTTCCGAAATTCACGGCACCGGACTTTTTGCCAAGTGTGACATTGACTCGGGAGAGTACATCGGAACCTATCACGGGCCTCAGGCAAAGCGTGACGGCACCTATGTACTATGGGTTTTTGACCGCGGCGATGAGGATAATGCTATTGGACGAAGTGGTCGTAATCTGTTGCGCTACCTCAATCATGAGGTCGCTGGAAATGCAGAGTTTGATGGATTTGACCTCTATGCCCGCATCGATATCAAGATCGATGATGAGATCACCTTCAACTACGAATATGAATAGCCAGAGGATAACTATTCAGCTCACCCTTAAAATCAGCCATTTCTGTGTTACAAAATGATCATTTACAGCAACTGCTCAATAAGCCCGTGCCATTGGGGTGCAGCGACACCTTTTCAGGACACGCTGTGAATACATCCATGTACGCTCACAGCAGCATCCCTGCTGCTGTACGTCCTGAAAAGGTGTCACTGCACCCCCTGAAAGTTACCCATCTGTACAGAATTATTGAGAAGTTACCATTTACAGTTGTAAACTCACATTTTGCGCCTTGAACTGACTGATTTTAGGGGCAATCTGAACAGTTACGACATGGTGCTGAATAGTTACTGACCAGAGTTACTGATAACTTCTCATCTGCCCCACCAAAACCCCTTGAATCTGTACCTGATCGGGGGAGTATTTCATTGGTTTCATGGTGGAGTTGGCCGGGTGGAGTGTAATGCGTCCGGGTTTCTGCTCTATCCTTTTCAAGGTGGCATCTGCGCCATCTATTAAAGCAACTACGATCTCTCCATTGCGTGCCTGATTGCGCTGCTCAATAACAATCTGGTCGCCATCAAGAATTCCCTCCTCGATCATTGAATCCCCTTTGACCTGCAGGACATAACAGGAACCCTTGCTGTGAAGGAAAGAGGGAACCTCAACCATCTCTTGCTGCTGGATCGCTTCGATTGGCTGACCGGCGGCAATGTATCCAAGGAAAGGGAGTCCCTGCTCATCGTCTGCAGGCGGTTCAATCAGGTGTATTCCCCGCCTGAGGTTGTTGGTGGGGGCCACCAGGCCCGCATCGATCAACGCCTGAACCTGCTTGTGCAGTGAGCCTTTGGAACTCAGGCCCAGTGCAATGCAGAGTTCATCGAGTGTCGGTGCATGGGGAAACTCATGGAGATGATCCAATAGAAACTCGTAGATCTCCTGTTGCCGGCGTGTCAGTGGTGTCGTCATAATATGTTCTCCTTGGGTTCTTAATATAGCAGAAGGAGAACGGAAGGGAAACCCATTTTACTTAGGTGGTGACTCCAGCCGTGAGTTTTTGGCACATCAGGTCAGGTCTGCGACGGTCTCTCTTGCGCTGTTCCACAATCTCCTGTGGCAAGGGTTCTATTTGATGGAGTCTTCTATCACGTTTGGCAGAGCGCCTATGATACTGCCTGACATCGACCCTTTTGCTCTTAAGGGAGCTGCCGTCGAGGCGGTTGATCACCTTAAGCGCTGCTTTCGGGGAATCGATCCGGAGCAGGCCGTGATATTCAGGATTCTTGAGTGAATTGTTGGTGATGCGAATGATTTCACACCCCTTGAGCTTACCTATAGGGATAAACCACAGCTGGCGCCAGCTCGGTTCAAGCCCCTCTGTCGCAAACTGGATTAGATCCAGTCGGGTGGTGGATGCCGGTAAGCGTCGAACAAATATCTCCATTATCTTTACCTCTCCCTATGATTTGTTCGGATGCAATTAGTATCCTGAAATCCACTATTAGGCCAAAAAAACCTTACATAAATATGGCTTATCACCGTTGAATAATCAAGGAGTATAGTCAGATATTTCATAAATTGTATCTTTTTGTAAATAAAACAGTGAGATACTGAGGGTGCAGACCTCTGTGTGGGTATATGCCACTAATGGTTCAATTATGTGGTTCCCTACCAATTTGACAGCTGTGATCCCTGCTTGTTGCGGTCAGGCCGGGGTAGTGGTCACAACAACTCATATACTGCTGCCTCAGCCGTTTACCTGCTCTTATGAAGGCTCCATAATGTGCTGAATTCGGTTATGGGTTGATATCAGTGAAACAGTTGATTCCTGGCGGTGCGCGTTCCGGTAAAAGCACCCTTGCAGAAACTCTTGCAGAGAGATCTGGTCTTGCGGTGCTCTACATAGCGACGGCAGGTGCTGCAGCGGTGCGACGACTGCAGTACCCCTGCTTCGTTTTGCCTGCAGCCTGCATAACGGCATGGCCACCTTTGCCGATGCCGGAGTCTCCGAAGGATGACCATGACTGATATCAATCGCACTACCATTATCGATCTGATCCGTCATGGCGAACCGCAGGGGGGAACCTGCTTTCGTGGGTGGCAGGATGACCCGTTGAGTAAGCTGGGGTGGTCGCAGATGCGGCAGGCGGTGGGTGAGCATGCTCCCTGGTCGCGTATTATCTCCTCTCCGCTACAGCGCTGTGCCGCTTTTGCCAATGAACTGAGCAATAAACTGGGGCTGCCATTGACTACCGAGGGTCGGCTTCAGGAGTTGGGTTTTGGTGAATGGGAGGGGCGCAGAGCAGAAGAGCTCTACCACGAATTTCCGGATGCAGTCAGTAATTTCTGGAACGATCCTGTGGCTTATACACCACCCGGCGGTGAACCGTTGGATACGTTTCACTCCCGCGTGACCTCTGCATGGGCGAATATTCAATCTGACCACCAGGGCAGTCACTTGCTGCTCGTAGCCCACGGTGGGGTCAACCGCATGATTATCGGTCAGGTGTTGGGCATGCCGCTCAGCCACCTCTTCAGAATGGAGATCCCCTATGCCGGAATAAGCCGTATCTGTATCGACGACAGCATACCCCGTCTGGCATTTCACTGTGCTGCTTTGAGATGACCTTGAATAGCTACCTTTAATTTTCAACAGCAACCTCAGCCTCTTTGTGACCTCTGAATCCAAAAGTGCTATTTTTAGACTGACACCAAAATGAGGTTGAAATGAAACGTCTATTATTGATTGTTTTCCCGCTGCTGCTGACCCTCTCCACGACGCTACTTGGCGATCAACCATTACTCTTCCTGTCAACTCAATTTGTCCCGGTAGATGAAGCGCGGAAGATGCGTGAGGAGGTACTCGGCGGTTATAGCGGTGCGGTCGATTTTCAACCGTTTGATGAACGCAACACTTTTATGGTGCTGGCAAAACCTGGCGGTAAACAGAGGCCAGCCCTGCTTGGCGCGCTGCATGGCGATATGAAAAGTCTGGCGCAGCAGGGCTTACTTGCCCCTTTGCAGAACCGCCCCAGCGATATCCGGCTGATTGACAGCTATCTCAAGCTTGGTAGATTCAATAGCGGTAACCAATACTACCTGCCCTGGATTCAGGCAACCTATATCATGGCTGCAAACCGCCGCGCCCTGAAGTATCTGCCCCAGGGGGCTGATATCAACAGCCTGAGCTATGCACAACTGAAACAGTGGGCAGCAAACATGCACGTTCAAAGTGGGGTGGCGCGGCTGGGACTGCCGGTGGGTCCCAAGGGCCTGATGCACCGGTTCCTGCAGGGCTATCTCTACCCCTCATTTACCGGTGGCATGGTGCAGACATTCCGAAACAGTGACGCAGTGTTGATGTGGGACTACCTCAAGGATCTGTGGAGTGACATCAATCCCCGTTCACTAAGTTTTGACTCCATGCACGAACCTCTGCTCTCCGAGGAGGTGTGGGTGGCATGGGATCATATCGCGCGCCTGCTGCCGGCACTGGAGGAGAGGCCGGACGATTTTGTGGTATTTCCGGTGCCGGCGGGATCCTATGGGCGGGGATACATGGTTGTTCTCGGCGGACTCGCTATTCCTGTGGATGCCCCGGATCCGGAAGCTTCGCGCCGTCTGATCGAGTATCTGCTGACACCGCAGGTGCAGAGTTCCACACTGCGGAGTGTCGGTTTTTTCCCTGTGCTGAAAGAGCTGGAGGATCCGGAACTCTCATTATCGGTAGAAAAGTTTCAGAAGGCGGTCGCCCGCCAGTCCAGTGCCCATGATGCACGCTCAGCGCTGCTTCCCGTTGGTTTGGGTGACCGTGCCGGTGAATTCAATACTGTCTATAAACTGGCATTCTCACGGATTGTCCTGCGTGGGAGAGAGGTTCCATCCGTACTGGCCAGTCAAGCGGGTAAACTAAACAGGCTGCTGGCGGATGCGAATGTGGCTTGCTGGCCTCCGGATAGGGTAGGCGACGCCCCCTGCACCGTGAAGTAGATTATATTTATGTTTAAGGATATTCAATTTACACGCCACCTTGCCATCGGCATTTTTCTGCTGCTGGTGATTCTGGTGGGCAGTGGCGGCTGGTATGCCTGGAACTCCCTGCGCCAGATTGAGACCTCTATTCCCATGGAAACGCTGAACCGGCAGCGCGACTACTCGGGGATGATCGAAAACCTGACACATCTCTCCGGTGCAATTGAGGCAGCGGAGATATTGCCGACCCAGGGAAGAGCTGATGATCTTGCAGTCTCCCTGGATATTGCCCAGACCACCTTGACCCATTTTTCACAGCGTACAGCAGCTGTCGCCGGTATGAGCGTTGATACGGCACATCGGGAGTTGGGGAGCCTGCTTGACCGTCTTGATGAGATGGTGGTGGTGGAGCCTGCTGCTATTAATGGGATGGAGCTGTCGGCAATCCGTACGCGCCTGAGTGACGTCATCGCCTCCTATCGCAACAGTTACCTACGTGCCAACGAGACGATCCTGGCGGGGATGGCGCAACAAGCAAAGGAGGTCGGTCTGTTGCGGCATGCAACGGTGGCAACCCTTATTCTCGTGGTTCTCTCCCTTATGGGTATAGGGGGCTTGATATTGATGCAGCGCAGAACCATCGAGGTGCTGGAAGCAACTGAGAGCAGGCTTGAAAAGGCGCAGCGGATTGCCCGCATGGGCAGCTGGGAGTGGGATGTAGTTAATGACAAAGTGATCTGGACGGAGGGGGCGTGCCGGGTATTGGCAATAGAGCCGTTGCAGGAGAGCAGTGGCCGACTGTTGCTCCAGGTACTTCAGGAACAGGAACGTAAACAATTCCATGGGGCGGTGGAGGAGGCGCTAAGTAGGAGTGGTCGACTTGACGGTGAGTATATGACGGTACCTGTAGACGGCCGTGCCAGGGAGATCCATATTCAAGCCGAAGTGCGCCGGGGCCGCGCTGGCAAGCCGATGCGGATGCTGGGTACGGTACAGGATATTACCGAGCATAAGCAGTCCGAGCGGATACTGGCGGAGGCGAAGCTTGCCGCTGAAGCCGCCAATGAAGCAAAGGGTGATTTCCTGGCCAATATGAGCCATGAGATCCGTACCCCCATGAACGCCATTATCGGCCTCAGTCACCTGGCGTTGCAGACCGGGCTCACCCCCAAGCAGCGGGACTATCTGCAGAAGATAGACACCTCTTCCCGTGCTCTGCTCGGTATCATCGATGACATCCTCGACTTCTCCAAGATTGAGGCGGGCAAGCTCGCCGTGGAGCAGGTTGAGTTTCATCTGGAAGAGGTGCTGCAGAACCTCTCCACTCTGGTCTCTCTCAAGGCCGAAGAGAAGGGGTTGGAGATGCTCTTTGCCATGGATCCAGACCTCCCCATGCATCTCTTTGGTGACTCTATGCGTGTCGGTCAGGTACTGACCAACTTGGTGCAGAACGCCATCAAGTTTACCAACGAGGGGGAAATTCTCATCCGGATCTCCAGCGTGGGTTTTGTGGATCAGCGGATCACCCTTCGTTTTAGCATCTCAGATACCGGCATAGGTATTGGCTCGGAGCGGATTTCAGATCTCTTCGATGCCTTCTCCCAGGCAGATCCGAGCCACTCGCGCCGTTATGGCGGTACCGGCCTCGGACTGACGATCTGCAAACTGCTGGTGGAGATGATGGGAGGACACATCTGGGTGGAGAGCCAATTGGGTGAGGGGAGTACTTTCAGCTTCGAACTCCCCTTCGACCTGGTGCAATCAAAAAATCAGGCGGTCTACTCCAGAGAGGCGTTTCACGGGGTACGCGCCCTGGTGGTGGACGATAACAACATCGCACGCAAGGTG
>JBEVXT010000540.1:0-5699 GCA_040505955.1 Sedimenticola sp.
CTCACTGAGTGCCGCCGGACACCCCGTGTCCTTCCACAATCAATGCGACGGTCGGGCCGATGGTTTAAACCGGCGGGGTCGATCACCGTCCATGGCGCTCTTCAAGGCACCGAGCAAAGAACAAGAGAAAAAAGGTCTCCATGGGGGGTGATGTGATGAGGATATCTACAGGTAGATCATCCCTCTAAGCTTCTCATCTCTGAGTGGGAGGGTCAGGGGGTGTGGGGATTATGAGGATAGGGGCTTTTACAACGGCTCTTCGACGTACGAGCAATAGCGACGGTTCCGTGCGTCGCCTACTAAAACCGGCAGCAGCAGCATTAAGTCAGTGCTACCGGGTAACAGATCCGGAGGGTTTCAGCTGACCAGGTGTAACCCCTTTTTTCTTGGAATAACAGGAGCAATGTTCACTCTGGTCCTCTGGGATCGCGGAGGCCCATGGTGTTTTATCTCAGAAAGAGAAAAATGATCGGTATCGAGCTGTGTACTAGTTAAATTGGATTTCATGTAGCGCTGTTTACTTGTTCGGTGGTTTCCAGCTGTACACTGCACATAACGCCCCTCGATTAGTACAGCCTGCGCTTTGTTTTGCGCTGTTGCTTCCTTTTTCAACTTCTCAATAAACTACAAAGAACTAATATATTAGCACTTATGGAAAAAGTCATGCTGTAATAATAATACCATAGCGGTATCATTGCAAGCTTTTTTATTACCCCCTCCCTCGGCACAGAAGGCTAATAATAAAATATTGACACGTTACCCGGTAACGCCTATACTTTAAAAAGTTACCGGGTAACAGAGTTGAGATCGTGAACCCACGAGCATAGCAAAACAAAGACCCGTTTTACTATCAGCAATTATTAGTTGTAATTCTTTTGGTATTTGTCAGGAATTATTATGATCTTTAGTCATTGTATATTTGAGGGAGTTAAAGCGGCATTTATTGCTCCGTTCATTGCCATTCTAGCTGTGGCGCTTGGCGACTTCGACATGCTGCGCGATTTCCTGGTGCATGCAGATGGAGGACGCATTCGGTTTGTAGTGGCACAAATCATGATGGCTGGATTCGTTTTCGGCTCATTGTTGAATATCCTTTCCCTTGGTAAGCATAACGCGGCTGAAAACATCGGAATAAGTGCACTTGGTTCTAGTGGTGTTCATGCTCGGTGGTATTGGGCATTGAAAAAAGATGGCCGGGATTTATCGATCAGAGAATCAACAACCTCCCGTTGCATTCCTACAGCGGACGTAAAATGGGGTCTGGAAGACCTCATAACTGAGTTATCCAGGATAACAAATAAAACAGGCTCGGATTTGCTTGATAGGAAGGTTGCCAAAGCGCTAGGCATGAGAGGCAAGTTACTGAGGCCGACGCAGCGAATTGATGATGCCATCCAACTTCTCTTATATCGTTACCACGGCCACCAGTCCCAATACCAATGGGATGTAAAAACGGAAAATACGGAGTCTGGGTATCGCGCATACGTCATGATAAGACAGGGTGATTCTGATGACTGGATGCGCTGCCTGGTCGCTGACGGGCCATCTAAGGAGACAGCTATCACGATTGCTGCAATCACCCGTGAAACATGGTCGTTTACCACCTGAGGAGAAATTAAAATGGCGATGGCAAAGTACAAGATCAGCGACGAGGACAGGTATGCTGCAAACAGATGGCTGGAAAAAAAGGTTGCTAAGTACGGTTGGATAAGTAAGGATTTTAAGACAGAGGATAAAGCCAAACAAGTGTTATCGAGTCACAGTGTTTACAACTCAGCTGAGCAGCTGAACGCCTGGTGTGAAACCTACCTGGATTCAGCCCAGTGGAGGCAGCTAAAAAATGCTGTACGGGCAGCGCGTAAACGCAACTCTGATGCCTTCACAGAGAGAAAAAAATCAATTGATCTGACCCATGCTGCATGGTTTAGGCTATCTGTTATCGCAAAATGTGACGGGGTCACACTATCTGAAGTGATTGTAAAACACCTGGATAAGGAATTCGAGAGCGCCCTGAAGGAAGTTGAGTTCTGATCCAAGAAATTCGGGTAACAGATCTGGCAGCCTGCAGTTGACCAGGCGTTACCCTTGATATAGGTAACAGATCCGGAGGCCTGCAGCTGACCAGGTGTTACCCTTTTTTACTTGGCGACCAACACAGATTTTGAGTGAGGCTAAGAAGTTTCATGGCGTGACAAAAGGAATATATATCTCATCTGCGGTTACGCCGAAAGGCCACACTTCATAGCCAGAATAGATATCCACCCCTTGATTGGCCGTAAAAGCAAAAGCCTCTCTTAAAGGCTCCTAACCAAAACAACCCCGCTAGAAGCCCCCACAAAGACTCAGACGCGATAACCACAGCCCCTCCCAACCACCAATCGACCCTCGCGCCTGGAAAACATTTTTTTGTCTGACCGAAGGGAAGTCATTCAAAAGGCATGTGAGCCATAGGCGAACATTCATTAAAAGAGGCCATGGATGGCCGGTAAGGCCGCGAAGCGGGGCGAAGCCATGGATGGAGAAGGGTAGGCGCTGTTCTCTTCACGTGTCACGCGATAGTGATTGAGAGGGCGTAGTCCTGGTGTAACCAGGATGAGCGGAGCGAACCCGGAAAAGCCCGGGCGGCGAAGCCGTATCGCCCTATGAAAATAAAAGCAATTGCGACCATTTTTCAATCTAGCGACAAGTTATCCACAGGCACGGATGCTCTTTCTTGTTTTTCACTTGTTTATTACTTGTTTATAGAGTGCAAAAACACTATACGAATCAAGCAGATAGAGAGGAAAAGGTAACAAAAAGGATGTTAAGGGTAACAAAAAGGATGTCAAAGGTAACAAAAAGGATGAGAACGGTAACAAAAAGGAGGCAGTTCCCACAGGAAAAAGGAAAGGTAACAAAAAGGATGTGGTGTAGCAGGTTAAGGCCTAAGAGAGCGGCCAAAGAAAGGACAGGAGAGGGCACGGTAGATGAAAGGTAACAAAAAGGAGGTCAATAAAACATTGGAAAGGTAACACGAGTGGTGGTAGCGTTACCTAAAAGAAGGCGACAAGGGAAGCGAATGACAAATAAGAGGGGCATCTGGGACATAATTAGCCAATGGATGGAATGCTTGATTCTTTCAAAAACATAGCGAAATATCTTTCTCACCCGTTAGTGCTGGTGGGATTCGTGGTGCTGCTGTTCTTCAAGACCCTGCACATTCTTATCGAGTCTGGCATTCTCCCGACTATTGCTCAGGACGATGGATTCATCATCCTTTTGGATCTATTGCGTTATGGTTTCATCATTGGGCTTGTCACAATTATCGCTGGCTTTGGACTTCAGTTTTTCAAGATCCACCGAACAACCCAACCAATAGTTGATATCGATTCGATTGTTGAACGTTATGCCAACAGTCAGCGAGCACTCGGCCGAAAGGAGTCAGAGTTGGCCGATGTGCGGGAACAATTCAGGGAGGCAGTTTCTGAGTTGGCAAAGTTGCAAACTGATAAAACGCCTCCATCCGGCATCGACAAAGCCCTTGAACTGATCGCAAAAGGCGAAACTGGAGCCGCCGAGGTGATCTTTCAAGAGATCACAACACGCCATGAGGTGAGCGTTAAAGAGGCTTCCGCAGCTTATAGACACTTGGGGGCCATCACCTATCTGTCAGATACTGATAAGTCTCTGAATGCCTACCGGAGGGCTACTGAACTAGATCCCAATAGTGCCGGTGCCTGGAACCGCCTTGGACATCTGTTCATGCGCATTGGAAAACTCAATGAGGCAGAAGCGGCCTATCTTCGGGTTGAGGCCATTGGGACCGAAAGCAAAGATTTGGAGTGGAGTGCTATCGCTCAAGGCAACCTGGGGATCCTCTACAAAACTCGTGGCGATCTCGATCAGGCCGAAGCGATGTACCGCAAGAGCCTGGAGATCGAAGAGGCATTGGGCCGCAAGGAGGGCATGGCCAATCAGTACGGCAACCTGGGAAACCTCTACCAAATCCGTGGCGATCTCGATCAGGCCGAAGCGATGTACCGCAAGAGTCTCTCGTTATTCAAGTCGTTAGGCGCAAAGGACAAGATTGAACTCGTTAGTGGATGGATTAAAGCGCTGACGAAAGAAATATAGGAAAAGACTGCGTCCCGTGTCCTTCCTCAGTGTCGCGACAGTCGGGCCGATGACTCAGGTCGGCGGGCTCAATTGAATCCGGTCAATTTCGAAGGTAACAAAAAGGATGTCAATAAAGCGTTGAAAAGGTAACAGGAGAGGTGGTAGTGTTACCTAACGCAAAGAGAAAAAGGGAAGGGAATGACAAATAAGGCAGGAAATACGGGCCGAAGAACAGACCGGATCGTAATCACCAAAGCTAACGCGCTGATAGAGGCCAGCTACACGCTAAGCTTACATGAACAACGTATGATACTGGCGTGTGCTGCACAACTCGACGGGCGGAAACCCATTCCAAAAGACAATATCTTCACTCTCACAGCGGAAGAGTACGGCGCTAGATTCGACCTGGAGCAAAGTTCACTGTACCGGCACATGGAAGAAGCGGCGAATAAGCTCTATGAGAGAGACATCAGAGAGGTCAGGGGCAGCACCCAGAAAAGAACACGATGGGTGTATCTCGCAGAGTACTGTAAAGGAGAAGGCAAGGTCAGGCTGGGCTTTAGCCCGGAAATTGCGCCGTACATCACCCTGCTGCATAAACGATTCACCAGCTATAAACTGTCAGAGATTTCCGGACTGACCTCGACCCATTCAATCCGGATCTACGAAATGCTCATGCAGTACCAAAGCACAGGGGTTTTCAATATCGCCGTTGATGACCTAAGAGAGCGCCTGATGCTCGAAAGTAAGTACCCGAGGTTTGCAAACTTCAAGCAACGGATACTAGAGCCTGTGGTGAAAGAGCTCCGCAGCAAAACAAGCCTGGACGTCAGCTGGGCACCGATAAAGAAAGGAAGGGGAGTCGAGAGAATCGTATTTTCTTTCAAGGAAAAGCCCCAGATGAGCTTACTGTGAGAAGAGAAAGAGCGTGACAACAAAGAAAGAAAAAACCGGGCTGGGAAAATACGCAGGCGGCGTAAAGCACCTCGGAAACGGCCTATCACGGTCTCTCGGCGAAAGAAGAGAGCGAGCCTCATCAATCGAGCGTAGCGTTGAGTCGTCGCCTTAACCCAGAAATATAATCATCCGTGATTATCTTTATAGGTTATGTGATTCAACCAGACCACTCAGAAATGAGTAGACGACACGAAATGAAGAGAAATCGACTCACCCTTGAGTGCTTCACCAGCTCAAGGCTCTGAGGCTGAAATGGACACTGTAGGAAGTGACATACCGCAGACCATAAAGCTGAACGACTTTCGTGATCCGGTCGAGGTGACCATTACGCCTTCGGGCGTTGCGTAAGCAAAGGAGAACAAGTTGAACACTGTATTTGTAATAAGCAACACGAAAAAGCCACTCATGCCCTGCAGAGGGTGATACCCAGCCCATGGAGTTCAAAGTCGATCCCGGCAGTAAGATCACCGGTCTCGCCCTGGTCGCTCTGTTCAAGAGCGGACGAAAAGTGGTCTGGGGGGCCAACCTGGTTCACCGTGGCCACCACGTGAAGTCGTCCATGGATGACCGCAGGATGTTTCGCCGTGGCCGTCGCGGCAGAAAAACCCGCTATCGCCCGGCCAGATTCAACAACAGAACCCGGCCTG
>JBEVXT010000541.1:0-14291 GCA_040505955.1 Sedimenticola sp.
CTGCGAGACAAAGTAGAAGGTCCACACGACTCTGCGCCAGCCAATTTGATCAGCTATAATCGCCTTTTGAGTCAGCCCACCACATAGTCATGCAATCCGCTCCCAATCTCTTCTCTTACCGCCGCTACTGGGCAAAACGTTTCGGCAGCGCTCCGGTGCTGCCTATGTGCAGGGAGGAGATGGAGCAGCTGGGGTGGGACAGCTGCGATATCATCATTGTTACCGGTGACGCCTATGTAGATCATCCCAGCTTTGGTATGGCCCTGATCGGACGGCTATTGGAGGCTCAGGGGTTTCGGGTGGGGATTATCTCTCAACCGGACTGGCGGTCACCGGAGCCCTTCAGGGTGTTGGGGAGGCCCAATCTCTTCTTCGGTATCACTGCAGGTAACATGGACTCAATGGTGAACCGCTACACCGCCGATCGGCGCGTTCGCTCCAATGATGCCTACACACCGGACGGTGCCGGAGGGAAACGTCCTGACCGTTCGGTGGTGGTCTACTCTCAGCGGGCAAAAGAGGCGTTTAAGGGTGTGCCGGTGGTCATTGGCGGCATCGAAGCCAGCCTGCGGCGTATCGCTCACTACGACTACTGGGCAGACAAGGTGCGCCGTTCGGTGTTGCCGGACTCTAAAGCAGATCTGCTGATCTATGGTAATGCGGAACGGGCCATAGTCGCCCTGGCTCACCGTCTTGCCGCCGGCGAAAAGATGGGTGAGATTACCGATCTGCGCGGCACCGGCGTTATGCGCCAGGGGATCCCCGAGGAATGGATGGAGATCGACTCCAGTGATTTGGATCCGCCGGGTAGGGTAGAGCCCAAGCGGGATCCCTATCGGGAGAGTCCCGATTGCAACGGGAACGACAGTGATGCGTACAGAGTCATCGGGTTTCATCAGCGACCGAAAACAGAGGATCGCTCGAAGTGTGTGGTGCGCCTCCCTTCTCATGATCAGGTGAGCGATGACCCGGTACTCTACGCTCATGCCTCCCGGGTGTTTCACCTGGAGACCAATCCTGGAAACGCCCGCGCTCTGGTGCAGCGTCATGGTAAGCGTGATGTGTGGCTCAATCCACCACCCATCCCTCTGGAGACAGCAGAGCTTGATCGTCTCTACGAGCTGCCCTATACCCGTCGTCCCCACCCGGCATACGGAGATGCAAAAAATCCCGCCTGGGAGATGATTCGCTTCTCCATTCCGATCATGCGCGGCTGCTTTGGCGGTTGTACCTTCTGCTCGATAACAGAACATGAGGGGAGAATCATTCAGAGCCGTTCGGAAACGTCGGTACTGCACGAGATTGAGACGCTACGTGACAGCTCCCCAGATTTCACCGGCATCATCTCCGATCTGGGTGGGCCGACATCGAATATGTATCGGATGCGCTGCAAGGATGAGCATGTCGAATCCTCCTGCCGCCGTCTCTCCTGTGTCTTCCCCGACATCTGCAAATACATGGATACCGATCACAAGGCGCTGACACAGCTTTACCGTCATGCAAGAGCGCTCAAGGGGATCAAACGGGTCTTTATTGCCTCCGGCCTGCGCTATGATCTGGCGGTGCGTGATCCAGAGTACATTAAAGAGTTGGTGACCCATCATGTGGGCGGTTACCTGAAGATCGCCCCGGAGCACACTGAAGCGGGCCCTCTTGAGATGATGATGAAGCCGGGTATCGGCAGCTATGACCGTTTCAAGCGGCTATTTGAAAAGTACTCGAAAGAGGCAGGCAAGGAGCAGTACCTGATTCCCTACTTTATCGCCGCCCATCCGGGAACCACGGATCAGGATATGCTCCACCTTGCCCTGTGGTTGAAGGTCAATGGCTTTCGCCCCGATCAGGTGCAGGCATTCCTGCCCACCCCTCTGGCCATCGCCTCAGCGATGTATCACACCGGGCGTAATCCTCTGCGCAAGATAAAGCGGGGCGAAGAGAGTGTCACCATACCCCGCGGAACACGACAGCGGCGGTTGCACAAGGCATTCCTCCGCTACCACGATGCAGAGAACTGGCCGCTGCTGCGGGAAGCGCTGAAAGCGATGGGGCGTGCCGATCTGATTGGTAATGGGAAAAATCACCTGGTGCCTGCATGGCAACCGGTCGGCACGGCAAAAGGTTATCGTGAAAAGAGCGATCCACCCAGCCCTTCAGGGCGCCGGATAAAGAACAGCAAGGGAGTAGCCCGTCAGGCCGGTAAGGTGCGAAAAAGGAAGAAACAATCCCGCCGGCGTTGAGGTCTCCTCCCCGAAATTTTATGCATTGAATACCCATCGGCCATTAGACATCAGGATATTACCTGATTGATGTTAGGGATAACCCTCAAGGCAAATCAAATTCATTACTTAAGACGCTCTCTCTGTTGATAAAAAACAGAAAACATCCTTGTGCTTGGCTTCTTATTTGACCGATAATGAACTGCTGGATTGGCTCGTCGGTTTAGATGTTGGAGGAATGTGGTGGGAAAGAAGAAAAACAGCGGTAAACCTCTGAAGGATTACTATTCTATTCTGGGTGTACTGAAAAACGCGAGTCCAAAAGAGATTCGCCGCCGCTTCCGTAAAGCGGCACAGGAGTGGCACCCTGATCGCAACTCATCACCTGAAGCGAAGAAGAAGTTCCAGGAGCTTGGAGAGGCTTACAAGAATTTGAAGTCTGAAGAAAATCGTAATGAGTATGACGCAAGGGTGATCTCTGAGTATTGTGATACCTTACTCGGCGGTAGTTTCGGACGGAAACGCAAGTAAGTCATACAGCTTCCGGTTACAGCCGCTCTGGGCTGAGTCGCTCGTGACTTGCCCGACGGGTAACTATTCAGCTCACCTCTGAACAGTTACCAGCAATTTCTTTGCGGTGCTAAATAGTTACCCCGGTGGTTTCTTCTAAGTGATCCATTCCAACAGATAGAAGAGCCTCAAACCCTCCGATGAACGGGAGGGGCCGACGATGATAGCGGGATACTTAGTACTTTCACTATCTGATCTCTCCAGGGCCTCTTCCCTGGAGGCGACGATTTCCACACAGTTTTCTGCGAAACGTTTGCGATCCCTTTTCCTGGTATAGACAATGGCGTAGTGCCGCTCCACTAGGTTGCTATCGGGATCATTGGGGATCATGGGCATAGCTCAGTCAATCCGGACGAAGTGAAAATAGTTAAAGTGCTGCTGTGTTCCTCCTGGGGTTAGATGCAGTTCACGGTCGTTCTCCAGCAGTTTATAGCTGTCCCCCAGCATCTGCTGGATACTGTTGTTGTCGTACTGCATGACATCCAGCCCGCTACATCGGGATGGCCCTTCCGGAGAGAATGCGGAGATGATCAGGTGACCGCCGACCATCAGATGTTGCTGCAGGCGTTCCAGGTAGGCTGTGCGATCATCTTGCGAGGTGAGGAAATGAAAAACCGCCCGGTCATGCCAAAGTTTGACCTGCTGGGGTAGGGCGAAATCAGTCACGTTGCACTCCAACCATTTAACCCTCTCCTGTCGCTTGCCTAGGCGCTTTCGGGTTATCTCCAGGGCGGAGTGAGAGATGTCCAGAACAGTGAGGTTGTGGAAGCCCTGATCGAGCAGGGTATCAACCAGTCTTGAGGCACCGCCTCCTACATCAATAATACCTTCATCCGCTGTAATCTCCGCCTTTGCAATCATCCGCAGAGAGATTTGAGGGGAGGGCTGGAACCAGCTGAACTCATTTTCTGTTTTTGATCGATAGGTCTCTTCCCAGTGTGCTTTGTGTTTATCGCTCATTGGTGGTTCTCATCGGATCCTTCGAATGCATAGGGGAAGGCGCTACGGGTATTCTCATCAATGCTGAGCCTGCGGGAGAGTGGTGGAAAGGCGCGCTGTGGGCAGTCGTGTCGCTCACACACCCGGCAGCTGACACCGATAGGCTCAACCGCGTGGGGATCATCCAGATCGAGACCGGTGGAGTAAACCAGTCTGTCGGCATGGCGAATCTCGCAGCCGAGGCCAATGGAGAATTTACGCTGGGGCTCAAGGTAGCTGTTGCCACTCTCAAATACCGTACGCGCCAGGCAGAGATAGGTTTTTCCATCCGGCATCTTCGTCAGTTGGGTAAGGATGGTATTGGGGTAGGAGAACGCCTCATGGACATTCCATAATGGGCAGACACCACCGAGGCGGGCAAAGTGGAAACTCGTGGCACTCTGACGCTTGGAGATATTGCCGGCAATATCGACCCGCACAAAGTAGAAGGGGACTCCCTTGTTGTCATGGCGTTGCAGGGTACTGAGACGGTGGCACACCTGCTCAAAGCTGGCGCCGTAGAGCGCCGATAGGCATTCGATATCGTAGCGTAGTCGCTTGGCGTCATCGAGAAACCGCTCATAGGGCATCAGCAGGGCGCCGGCAAAATAGTTTGCCAGACCAACGCGGCAGATAGCCTTGGCCTGGGTACTTCCAAGCTCTGCCTCTTCCATCTCCTGTTCAATCAGATCGTGATAGTGCAGCCGGCCGATCTGGTGAGCGATATGGAAGGCGCGGCGGGTCGAGCTTGAGGGCTTTGCCAGGTAGAGGGTGCTTTTTTCTGGATCATACTGTGCCTGAAGTCGCCCGTGGCCGGAAAAATCGGCCATTTTGATGCTGATTCCGTGCTCGCTCTGAAGGTAGCTGGTGAGATCCCCCAGCAAGTTGTCAATGGTGAAGCCGTGCTCTTTAAAGAGTACCTCGGCTGCATGATCAAGTGCTTCAATATGGTTGTTTCGATGGTAGAAGAAGTCCCGTACCTCTTCATAGGGGAACTGGTCACCGTGGAGTGCTTTGAGTCGTTCTTCGCCAGCGATCGACTCCGCCAGCGTCTGATAATCAGATTGCAGCCGCTGATGGGCATGAAAAAGCTGCAACAGGCGGTCGGCCATACGGGGAGAGGCTGAGACCGCCTCACGCAGTTCATGAAGGGGCAGGTTCGGGCCGCGAAACAGTGGATCGTTGAGTGCTTCCCTGAGTTGGTTGGCACGTCGGTCTTCATCTTCCGCCCAGTCGGTGAAGTTGATGCCGAGGGCCAGTTCCAGCTTGGTCAATACACGTTTGTTGAGAGGTCGGGCATCGTTCTCAATCTGGTTGAGATAGCTGGGGGATATGGACATCTTAACTGCCAGAGCCGCCTGGGTAAGATGTCGCCGCTCGCGCAGTTTACGAATACGGCTGCCGAGGTTGATCAGTTCTGTCATCTAACCACCTATCCTTCCATTGTTACATCAGAATATGCGAAGAATATCGCATAAAAATAATTAAATCTCAATGAGTTAAAATCAAATGTTTCTAATAATTGATTTTTTCAGGCCATGGAAAATGGCGGTTTCATACAGCAAAACAAGGGGCTACAATCCGATCTGAATGGATTACTTTGCGGTACTGAATAGTTATAATCCAACACTGTTATAATATGCGTTTCTCTACAGCAGGATCGAGGGCGATCAACAATGCGTTATCTGAGTACCCGTGGTGGTGTCGAGCCGGTCAGTTTCTCCCAGGCGGTGATGATGGGGTTGGCAACCGACGGCGGCTTGCTGCTGCCTGAATCAATTCCACAGATAGATGAAGCCACATTGGCTCGCTGGGCAGGGCTCTCTTTCAACGAGCTTGCGGTAGAGGTGATGCTGCCCTATGTCGATGGTGATATTGACCGTGAGGCGTTGGCAGACCTGATTGCACGCTCTTATGCTGTATTTGCCAACGATGAAGTGACGCCGTTGGTAGAAGCGGGAGACCTGAAGATCCTTGAGCTGTTTCACGGTCCCACCGCCGCCTTTAAGGATGTGGCGCTACAGTTTCTCGGTAATCTCTTCGAACTGCTGCTGGAGCATGATGGCGGACGACTAAACATCATCGGAGCCACTTCCGGTGATACCGGCTCTGCTGCAATTTATGGTGTGCGTGGTCAGCAGTTGGTCGACATTTTCATTCTTCATCCCAAAGGACGGGTATCGCCGATTCAGGAGCGGCAGATGACCACGGTGCTGGATGCCAACGTCCATAATATCGCCATCACAGGCACTTTCGACGATGGTCAGCAGATTGTCAAAGAGCTGTTTAACGACCTTGAGTTCAAGAGTGAGTACAGCCTGGGCGCGGTCAACTCCATCAATTGGGCGCGAATTCTTGCTCAGGTGGTCTACTACTTCTATGCCTGGGGTCGGATCAGTGGTGGTGACTGCACTGAAAAGCTCTCGTTTTCTGTACCCACGGGAAACTTTGGCGATATCTTTGCCGGTTATGTCGCCAAGCGAATGGGACTGCCGGTGGAGCGCCTGATTCTCGCCACCAATCGCAACGATATCCTCTCCCGGTTCGTCAATACCGGTGTTTATGAGGCGGGAGAGGTGTTTACGACCATCAGCCCATCGATGGATATCCAGGTCTCTTCCAACTTCGAGCGCTATCTCTACTTCCTGATGGATGAGGATCCAGCTCAGGTGCGGGTGCTGATGGAGCAGATGGCGAAAGAGGGTAAGATTGAGATAACCGATGAGAAGCGCGCCCTGGTGGCTGAGCTTTTCACCGCTGCGACGGCAAGTGAGGAGGAGACCCGGTTGCAGATCAAAGAGACCTATGAGCAGAGCGGATATATTCTTGATCCTCATACTGCTGTTGGTGTCTATGCAGCCCGCCATTTCCCCGGCGCTGTCTGTCTTGCGACCGCTCACCCGGCTAAATTTGGTGAGGCGGTAAAAGGGGCGATAGGGGTTGAGGCACCGCCACCGCCATCACTTCAGAACCTGATGGAAAAGGAGACCCGCTGTGAAACTCTGGCAGCAGATGGTGACGTGATCCGGGACTATATGAAGACGACACTTGCCACCAAGTAAGTGTAGAGGGTAAAACACTAAGATAGGTCGGTCAGTGTTAGCTGGCCGACCTTTTTTATGGTTCAATTAGACGCTTCTATTCTATCTGAAAATTGGCTACTCAATGATTGGCTACTCAAAGGCAAAGAAACGGCACATCGCTATCCTGGATACAACCCTCAGGGATGGAGAGCAGACCCAAGGGGTCTCCTTTTCACCGGCAGAGAAACTGAACCTCGCAAAGGCACTGCTGGAGCAGCTGCGGGTGGATCGAATCGAGGTTGCCTCCGCCAGGGTCTCAGAGGGTGAAAAAGAGGCGGTAGCGCAGATTATCTCCTGGGCTAAAGCCGCAGGCCTGGCAGAGCGTGTGGAGGTGTTGGGTTTTGTCGATTTCAAACGCAGCGTTGACTGGATCACCGAGGCGGGGGGGCAGGTGATCAATCTACTCTCCAAGGGGAGTGAGAAACACTGCCGGCAGCAACTTAAAAAGACGCTGGCTCAACATGTGGGTGATATCCGCAAAACGGTGAACTATGCCCGCAAGCAGGGGCTATCGGTTAATCTCTATCTGGAGGATTGGTCAAACGGTTACCTGGAGAGCCCGGAGTATGTCTTTGAGATGGTCGACCGGTTGCGGGATGCAGGTATCAACCATTTCATGTTACCCGATACTCTTGGGGTGCTGACACCTGATGAAGTGTTTGACAGCCTCTCTGATATGACCGAGCGGTTTCCCGAATGCAACTTTGATTTTCATCCCCACAATGACTACGGTTTGGGTACCGCCAATGCACTTGCCGCAGTAAAAGCGGGGGTTGCATCCATCCACTGCACTATCAACTGTCTTGGGGAGCGGGCTGGCAACGCTTCGCTGGCCGAAGTGGCGGTCAATCTGAAGGATAGAATGGGGATCAAGCTCTCCATTAATGAGTCCCATCTTGACCGTCTGAGCCGGATGGTGGAAAACTTCTCCGGTAAACGGATTGCAGCCAACGCTCCCATCATCGGCGAGGATGTATTCACTCAGACCAGCGGAATTCATGCCGATGGTGACAAAAAGGGAGGTCTGTATCAGACCCGGCTCAGTCCCGAGCGTTTTGCCCGCAGGCGCAACTATGCTCTGGGAAAGATGAGTGGCAAGGCATCGCTGCAGAAAAATCTGGATAAGCTCGACCTCTCTCTTTCGGATGAGAATCTGGCCAAGGTGTTGCAGCGGGTGGTGGCATTGGGTGACTCGAAAAAGAGCATCACCGCTGATGATCTGCCTTTTATTATTGCAGAGGTGCTGGAGAGCAGGGATTACAACCATGTTGAGCTGATCAACTGCACCATCACTTCAGGACTGAAGTTGGAGTCCACCGCAAGTGTACGCTTACGGGTGGGAGATGAGGTGCTGCTGTCGTCAGGTATTGGCAACGGTGGTTTTGATGCCTTTATGAATGCCATCGGTAAAGTGCTGCGTAAGCAAGAGATACAACTCCCCGACCTTACCGACTTCGAAGTGCGTATTCCCCGTGGTGGTAAGACCAGCGCTCTTACCGAGGCAACCATTACCTGGAGTGATGCCGGGAGCAGCTTTAAAACCCGCGGTGTCCACTCCAACCAGGTGTTTGCCGCGATGAATGCCACCGTGCGCATGCTTAACTGGCAGATTCATAAAATAAACAGGGTGGATGAATAGTAACTATTCAGCTCACCCCTAAAATCCGCCATTTCTGTGTTACAAAATGATCATTTACAGTTGTAAACTCACATTTTGCGCCTTGAACTGACGGATTTTAGGGGCAATCTGAACAGTTACTGCATAATGCTGAATAGTTTTTTTTGGGAAACAGAAATTAATGAGAGATACAGTAAAAGAGTATTACGGGCAGATTCTGCAGCATAGCGATGACCTTAAAACCAGCGCCTGCTGCACCACAAACGACACGCCCTCCCACCTGAAACAGGCGATGGCCAATATTCATCCAGAAGTCTCCGCCCGTTACTATGGTTGCGGCCTCGTCAGGCCCCAGTCCCTGGAAGGGATGCGGATACTTGATCTTGGCAGCGGTTCTGGCCGCGACTGCTACCTGCTGGCTCAGCTGGTGGGAGAGACGGGCTATGTACTCGGTGTGGATATGACTGATGAACAGTTGGCGGTGGCGAATCGTCATATCGACTGGCATCGTGAGAAATTTGGTTACAAGAGGTCCAATGTGGAGTTCCGTAAGGGTTATATCGAGCGCCTCGATGAGCTGGGCCTGGAAGAGAACAGCTTCGATATTATTGTCTCCAACTGCGTCATTAATCTCTCCCCCGACAAAGAGGCAGTGCTCCGTGAAGCCTATCGGTTGCTCAAGCCCGGTGGTGAGCTCTACTTCTCTGATGTCTATGCTGACCGTCGGGTGCCGGAGGTGCTGGTTCAGGATCCTGTGCTCTACGGTGAGTGTCTGAGTGGTGCGCTCTACTGGAATGATTTTATCAATCTGGCCAAAGAGGCTGGGTTTAATGATCCCCGGTTGGTGGAGGATCGTCCACTGACCATCGATAACGGAGAGATCGAAGCGCGTATCGGGCACATCGGGTTTTTCTCCGCCACCTACCGGCTCTTCAAGCTGGATGGATTGGAGAGCCATAGCGAAGATTACGGTCAAGCGGTGCGTTACAACGGTGGCATCCCCCACCATGAGCAGCTGCTGGTGCTGGATAAGCATCATGTGATAGATAAGGGGAGGATGTTTGCTGTCTGCGGCAACACCTACCGGATGTTGAGTGAGACACGTTTTGCCCACTATTTTGATTTTTTTGGTGATACCGGCACTCACTACGGTATCTATCAGGGTTGTGGCACCGCACTGCCTTTCGATACCGGGGAGGAGGCAATGGCAGGGCCGGGAAGCTGCTGCTGACGGTTGTGGAAAGCGTCACTGCATCCCCCTCGAATACTGTAGGCACACATGAGGATTTCAGGTTGAAGATGACAAGCAGGTTTCTTGAGGCTCTGGATGCCGGTGCTACCAGGCTTGAGGATCTACTCTGCCTGTTTCCCTCTCTCTCCAGTAGTACGATTTTGGATAATCTTTCCGAGTGGCATCAACAGAAAATGAAGATCCGCATGGAGCAGAAGGGAACGGAGGATGACCGTAGCATCTACGACGAGCAGAGAATCAGGGAGCTGACCATTGAACTGCTTGGTGAGAACAGCATCGAGGATACACTGGATATTCTCTTCTCCAAGTACAAGGCAGCGATTACTCCAGAAGAATTGGTTCATATGATAGGCCTAAACCTCTATCTTTCGGAGTTGCGGCGGGATGCCGGTGCACTGGTGACCAATGCGGTCTCCTACAATCAGATAGCTACCCTGTGGAATGATCTTGGTCGCCCTGCACTGGGCGGGCACCCGAAATGGAGCGGGCGCAATGTATCGATACTCATCAAGTAGAACCACCCTATCCAACTGCGGATTCCAGGATCATGCACTCTGAGAACAACGGAAAATTCGACATCAGAGGGTTTGCCGTTGACCTGCGTGAGGATATTGATCAAAACCGGATCAAGTTACCGACCCTGCCGGGAATCTCCCTTGAAGCGCTGCTGATTGTCAATGATGTCGACAGTTCGATGGCCGATGTGGCAGGGGTCGTAAACAAGGATACCTCCATGGCCGCCCGTCTTGTGCGGTATGCCAACAGCCCTCTTTACCGGGGGGTAAGCAGTGTCAGCTCGGTAAAGGCGGCAATTACCCGCATCGGCTTCGATGCGGTCAAACACGCCATACTCAGTCTGGCAATGAAGGATGTATTCACCACTCCCTTCATAAGCATACGGGATCGGATGGAGGGGCTGTGGCGCCACAGCGTTGCTGTGGCTGCCAAATCTGTTTTACTGGCCGCGCACTTTCATCACCTCAATCGTGATGAAGCGATGCTCGCTGGGTTGATACATGATATCGGCGTCATTCCCATTCTGCTCAAGGCAAAAAATTACTCGCAGTTGCTGGAGAGAGAGAGCCATCTTGATAAAGTGATTGATCTACTGCACATGAGTACCGGTAAATTCATGCTTTCACACTGGAATTTCGATCCGGTAATGATCGAGGTGGCTGGTAACAGCGATAGGCTTGATCGCGAGCCTGGGGGGAGTGAGGTGGACTATGTGGATATAGTCCAGGTGGCCAATATCCTCAGTTATGAGGGCAGTGACCGGCACTATGATGCGTCGGTGCTGAAGCGTGTTCCTGCAGCTCAGAGGCTGGGTATCGAACTAATCAGCGGGGTGCAGGAAGAGATGGTAGAGAGTGGAGACGAGGATGAGCTAAGCGTCGTCCTCAGTACTGAGTGAGCAGATCACTGCTGAAAACGTGCCTGATGATCATTTTTTAACGCAGAAATGGCGGATTTCAGGGGTGAACTGAATAGTTACAATGAAAAAAGGCCTGAAACCGTGAAGTTTCAGGCCTTTTTGTATATTGGAGCGGGAAACGAGATTCGAACTCGCGACCCCAACCTTGGCAAGGTTGTGCTCTACCAGCTGAGCTATTCCCGCATCTGTCGAAGGGCGGTATTTTAGTGGCTGGCCATCTTATGTCAAGAACTCAATCTCTTTCCGGTTAAAAAAATGGAATTCAAGCCCTGGTTTGATTTTTTCGAAGCTCTTAATTCTGCATGGCTATGGGTTGCTGAGCAGCAACTTTATGCTGATAAGAATAGTGACGGTGACAATCAGTGGCCGGATCAGGCGTGCCCCTTTGCGGATGACCAGTTTTGCCCCCAGACGTCCACCGATCAATTGGCCGCAGCCCATCACCAGACCCAGGCTCCAGATAACCTGACCTCCGAGGATGAAAAAGAGCAGTGATGCGATATTACTGGTGAAATTGAGCACCTTGGTGTGTGCGGTTGCACTGGTAAGGCCAAAGCCCAGGAGACCAACAAAACCGACGGCAAAGAATGTCCCGGCGCCGGGACCGAAAAAACCGTCATAGAAGCCGGCGCCGAAACCAACGGTCAATGCAAATAGCTTCTCTCCAATTCTCTTTGTCGCACTCTCATCCCGAATTCCCGGCGCCAGCCAGAAATATAGAGCGATGGCAATCAGTAACAGGGGGATGAAGCTGTTGAGAAAGGTGGCGCCAATGCTCTGTACCAGCAGGGTTCCTGATGCAGAGCCGACAAAGGTGCAGGCGATCATAAAGCGGGCGCTGCGCAGATTAACCAGACCACTGCGGATAAAGTAGAGGCTCGATGAGAAGGTGCCGAAGGAGCCCTGAAGCTTGTTGGTTGCCAGAGCCTGGGCCGGGGGCAGACCGATGAAGAGCAGGGCAGGCAGTGCGATCAATCCGCCACCACCGGCGATGGCATCCACTGTACCTGCTATCAGCCCAACAGCAAACAGCAGGAGCAGGAGTTCCGGGGAGAGAATCAGGTCAGGCATGAGTGGTACTTAATTAAGCTCATATTATCGCCACACACCTTTTATTTCGCGCAAAGACGCAAAGGTGCAATGAAAGCTTGTATACAATTGTATGAATCATGGGAGCAATGAAACAATACCGATTTTTCATAGACAGTCTCGTTGGTGTCCTTGGTGTCTTTGCGCGAGAAATTGGTTTTAAGTAAGTGCCATGGTAACTATTCAGCACGGTAGTCAGGAACTAAGGTGTAGGAGCGAACTTGTTCGCGAAGAGTCTCCTACGAAGCTAATCGCGAACAAGTTCGCTCCTACAACACCTCTATACCACCATAACTGTGGTTTTCAAAGGCGATGCCCCAGCCATCCCTATGGGGGCCGGAGAGACCACCGTGCCGTGAGAACTCCTCCATAGAGAAGGAGACAGAAGCGGGTTCCAGGCTGGACATGGCGAAGAGTTCACACATGGCGGACAGCTTATATGATCCACCTGACAGATCAATCACCATTTCCCGGATTTACTCTGAAATTCATCCAACAACCACTTATACTCCCCCTTTCATACCTCATTAGGTCAATCTGTATATGATTTTCAGTGGTAGATGGTGGCAGCGGGAGGAGATTCTGCTGCTGCTGATGGCGATAGCCGTGCCCTTTAGTTTTGCCGCCTGGCAGACCATGTTGAATAACTTCGCCATAGAGGCGGCGGCGTTCACTGGCCGAGAAATAGGGATACTGCAAAGCCTCAGGGAGGTGCCGGGTTTTCTCGCATTCGGCGTTGTCTTTCTGCTGTTGCTGGTGCGGGAGCAGAAGTTGGCTTATCTCGCCCTGCTGCTGCTTGGTGTGGGTACCGCCCTTACCGGTTTCTTCCCCAGTGTGCTCGGGCTCTATCTCACCACCGTCCTGATGTCCACCGGCTTCCACTACTATGAAACCCTGCAATCATCTCTCACCCTGCAGTGGATAGACAAGGAACGCACCGCTGAAGTGCTGGGCAGGCTGATTGCCTTTGGATCCTTTGCCTCGATCATCACCTTTGCTCTGATCTGGTCGGGTGATGTGTTGTTGCACCTGGATTATCAATGGCTGTTTCTAGTTATGGGGGGGCTGACGATGGTTATTGCCCTGGCGGTCTGGCTCCTCTACCCCCATTTCCCGGAGAGGACAGAACAGCACAAGCACATGGTGCTGCGGCGGCGCTATTGGCTCTTCTATGCCTTGACCTTTATGTCAGGGGCACGGCGCCAGATCTTTGTGGTTTTTGCTGGATTTCTGATGGTTGAGAAATTCGGCTACTCAGTGGCTGATATTGCACTGCTGTTCCTGATCAATGCCAGCCTGAATGTTCTCTTTGCCAGGCGTATCGGCAAGTTGATTGGACGCATTGGCGAGCGCAACGCCCTGCTACTTGAATACAGTGGGCTGATTCTGGTCTTTTGTGGCTACGCTCTGGTGGAACAGGCTAATCTGGCGGCCGGGCTCTACGTTCTCGACCACCTCTTTTTTGCCATGGCGATCGCTCTCAAGACCTATTTTCAGAAGATTGCCGAGCCCAGGGATATCGCCTCCACCGCTGGTGTCAGCTTCTCCATCAACCACATCGCTGCAGTGGTGATCCCTGCCGCTTTCGGTCTGTTGTGGCTTGTTTCACCAGCCCTGGTCTTCTATTTGGGCGCGGCGATGGCGACGGTCTCCCTGCTGCTCTCCCTGCTGATTCCTGAAGCTCCCCAGCCGGGTCGGGAGACCCGTTTGGCATCGGTAACCGCCTGACTGGTGGTGGCAAACAGATACAACTCTGCAGCAATATAACGCTCTGGATCATAGAACCTAAGGAGATGCTATGCACAGGCTTGGGTGGTCTCTGAAAAAATAGTGTATGTTACGTAATTATTGCCATAATCCACATGATATAAATCTTGTAACTATATGAAATATATATATGTATGTAGGGTGTGTGTAAAAAATAGACAATCTAATACCAAAGGTGATGCTTCATGGGTTTGGAGCTGATTTCTGCAGTTTATCCACAGTGTTATCCACAGATTTTGTGGAAAATATAATCGCTATTCTTTTCAGTGGATTAGCGGTAAAT
>JBEVXT010000541.1:14391-21598 GCA_040505955.1 Sedimenticola sp.
TGGAGCTGATTTCTGCAGTTTATCCACAGTGTTATCCACAGATTTTGTGGAAAATATAATCGCTATTCTTTTCAGTGGATTAGCGGTAAATGACAATCGATTAGGGCCAGCGTGCTTTTCTCCGTAGTGGAACTGTCGGGTGAAGGATATAGCGGTTTTTGACAACCAGTTTGTGTGACTCTCATGGAGAAAGAGGAACTAATTAACGCACTTCTCCTCCAATGCCGCATGGGATCACCGTTTGGTATCGGGTAGACTCCCTACTCTTTGTGAAATTTAAAGGAAGCATTTAATGAATTTATGTCGTTTTGCCGTAATGGCTGTGGGGGTACTCTCCGCTTCTATCTCCATGGTTGGTTTCGCCGATACCCCCCCCGCAGTGAAGGTGGGCGACTGGCAGGTGACGGTCGAGGATCTGGATGCCGCACTGGGGCAAAAGCTCTACGATCTGGATAAAAAGCGCTATGAGCTGCGGATTGGCGAGGCTCGTAATCGTCTTAATCAGCATCTGCTGGAGCTCGAGTCAAAGGCCAAAAACAGAGGCATCTCCGGGTTGATCAAAGAGGCGCTGGAGAGCGGGGTGCCGAAGGTCACAGATGAAGATGTCAAATCCTTTATCGCCAAAAATCCCGGACGGATTCCCGAGGGGGTGACGGATGAGCAGGTGAAGGGTTTTTTGGTCGATCAGGAGAGAAAGAAGCTACTCACCGGCTATATCAGCAGTCTGCAGAAAAAATACAGCGCCGAAATAGTGCTTGAAGAACCCAAGGCGCCCCGGGTCGTGATCCGTGGCTCCCAGTCCCTGAGCAAGGGATCGGAGGATGCCAGGGTAACCATTGTTGAGTTTTCCGACTTCGAATGCCCCTACTGCTCCAGGGTTCAGGGTACCCTGGGTGAGGTTCTGAAGGCGTATCCGAAAGATGTCCGCATTGTCTTTCGCCACTTTCCTCTCTCTTTCCACCGCAATGCTTATAAAGCATCAGAGGCGGCAATGTGCGCTGAGGATCAGGGTAAATTCTGGCCGATGCACGACAATATTTTTGACAATCAGAATAGCATGACCATCGCCGACCTCAGAGGTTACGCCGAGATCATCGGGCTGGAGATGGAGCCGTTCAATGACTGTCTTGACCAGGGCACCCACAATAACTACGTTGCCGCAGACATTGGTGAGGCCAATCGTATTGGTGTTACGGCGACGCCGACCTTCTATATCAATGGCATCAAATTGGAAGGGGGCTACGATATATCCAACTTCCGTAAGCTTATCGATAGAGAGCTAGAAAAGATGTAGCCTGTCGAGTGGGTTCCGCTGTCTGTCGCTTGACAGCGGTGGCCTCGATCTCTAGTCTCCAATTCAGCGCCGATTTTGTTCAAATTGCGGGCGCGATAGAAATACAGCTAAAGCGAGGATACCTGCTTTGGCTGGGCTAAGCGGGTTTTTTCTTGTCCAGAATGAAGTGTAACTATTGGCGAACAGATGATGTATGACGATGATCAGTGGGCTCTGGCAACACGGGGTGTAAGGGCAGGGCAGGTGCGTAGCGCCGAAGGTGAGCATTCCGAGCCGATCTTTACCACTTCAAGCTTTGTTTTCAGCAGCGCAGCGGAGGCGGCGGCCCGCTTTGGCGGCGACGAGCCTGGGAATATCTACTCAAGATTCACCAATCCTACCGTACGCACTTTCGAACAGCGGCTTGCCGCCCTTGAAGGTGGCGAGAGCTGTGTTGCCACCGCCTCCGGGATGTCCGCCATTCTGGCGGCCTGTATGGGCCTGCTGGCGGGTGGTGATCATATCGTCTCATCCCAAAGTGTATTTGGCACCACCACGGTGCTTTTCAACAAGTATTTACGCAAAGCCGGTATCGAGACCACCTTTGTGCCGCTGACAGAGCTTGCCGCCTGGGAGGCTGCGATACGTCCGGAGACAAAATTTCTCTACCTGGAGACGCCGTCCAACCCGCTTACCGAAGTGGCGGATCTCCGTGCTTTGGCAGAGCTGGCCCACAACCACGGCGCCTTGCTGGTGGTGGATAACTGCTTCTGCACACCGGCCCTGCAGCGGCCCCTGGAGTTGGGTGCCGACATCGTTATTCACTCCGCCACCAAGTTCCTGGACGGGCAGGGGCGCTGCATGGGAGGCGCGGTGGTTGGTGACAAAAAACGGGTTGGAGAGGAGGTATTCGGTTTTTTACGTAGCGCCGGTCCGACCATGAGCCCGTTCAATGCCTGGGTTTTTCTAAAGGGGCTTGAGACCTTGAGTCTGAGAATGAAGGCACACTCGGAAAGCGCCATGGTACTGGCCCAATGGCTTGAACAGCGACCGGATATCGTACAAGTCTACTACCCGGGCCTTGAGAGCCACCCCCAGTACGAGCTGGCCCGCCAGCAGCAGCAGGCGGCGGGTGGCATCGTCTCATTTGAGATGAAGGGGGGGCAGGCGGCGGCCTGGAAATTGATCGACTCCGTTCGCATGATCTCGATCACCGCCAACCTGGGGGATGCCAAGAGCACCATTACCCATCCTGCAACGACTACACACGGTCGCCTCTCCGATGAAGAGAAAGCCGCTGCGGGTATCACCCCCGGACTTGTTCGGATTGCTGTCGGTCTTGAAGATATCGAGGATATCAAGCGCGACCTGCTTGGCAACAGTGAAGGATCGTGAGACGTGGCTGAATCTCAGCAATCGATTACCGAAAAGTGGGATCACCGCCACAGTGAGGCGGAAGATAGCGGAGAGCCGGCGGTAGTTCTGACTGAGAATATTCACCTCCTCACCCCCGGGGGGAAAGCACTGGATCTGGCCTGTGGCAGAGGTGCCAGTGCGCTGCTTATGGTCAAAGCAGGGCTCACAGTGACTGCCTGGGATCTTTCACCGGTGGCGATTGATCGGTTGCGAACGGGAGCAGTCGCCGCCGGGATGGAGATAACCGCCGAGGTACGGGATATTGTTGCTCATCCCCCCGGTGTTGCATCTTTTGACCTGATTCTGGTGAGTCATTTTCTCGAACGCTCATTGGCCGGGGCGATCATTGATGCCCTCAAACCCGGCGGTCTACTTCTCTACCAGACCTTCAATCACAACGCTGTCAGTGGCAGGGGACCTGCAAATCCCGCTTTCCGTCTGGCTGATAATGAGCTGCTGAGCCTGTTTCAGCCTCTACTTGTCCGCTATTATCGGGAGGAGGGGAGACTTGGGGATACCACCCGGGGAGATCGGGATCTGGCAATGCTGGTCGCTGAGAAAGCGTAGTGCATCGTCTCATTTCATGCAAAAATAGACTCAGAGACTGTAAGCGTATAGGAACGAGTGATGAGTGATGACAGTATACGGGTGGCAGTTCGCGATGTGATGAAAACCAAGTTTTCCATCATCGACCGCACAGCGACCATCCTCGATGCCTTGAAGATGATGAAGAGGGATAAAACCGCTGTACTGGTGGTGGACAGGCGCCATGAGAGCGATGAATACGGGATGCTGATGGTCTCGGATATCACCCGTGAAGTACTGGCCGTGGACCGCCCAGCCGATAGAGTTAATGTTTATGAGGTAATGGTAAAGCCTGCGATCTATGTTGAGCCCTGGATGGATATCCGTTACTGCTCCCGCCTGTTTGCCCGTTTTGACCTAGTGCGCGCACTGGTGATGGATGAGAGAGAACTAGTGGGAACCATCAGTCCCTACGCACTGGCGCTGGATGGTCTGTGCGGGTGGTATGAGAGGTAAGTCGCCTCAATCCAGAACAACCACTGTCCGCTTCGGTATGGATTTATCAGCGGAAGAGTACCTCCGCTATTACGAAGGTGTAGCCAGGTCGGTAATCGTCCACGGGTTAGACGGGCGTCACTTGCAGATACCTGCACACAATTTCCGGCCTTACATTACAGCTGGCGGCATTCATGGCGTTTTTGAGATCACTCTGGATGAGAACAACAAGCTGTTGGAGATGAAAAAAGTTACATAGGAGCCTGTTTTGCGGCGTAACTATTCAGCACCACAAAGAAATCGCTGGTAACTGTTCAGATTGGCCCTGAAATTCGTCAGTTCAAGGTGAAAAATGTGAGTTTACATGGCTAAATGATCATTTTTTAACACAGAAATGGCGGATTTCAGGGGTGAGCTGAATAGTTACATTGCGGCTTGGTACCACCTCTTATTGTTACAGGTAACCTCAATGATCCGCCCCATTCCCACTGCAGATCGTTTACCCCGCACGCTCTACCGTGCCGGGCAAGTGAGAGAGCTCGACCGTATTGCCATTGAAGAGCAGGGCATTCCAGGCCTCACGCTAATGGAGCGGGCGGGCGCTGCTGCTTTCCGTCTGATGCGCAGCCGCTGGCCCAATGCTGCAGATATCACTGTGGTTTGTGGCATCGGCAATAATGGCGGTGATGGTTATATCCTTGCCCGTCTGGCTATCGAAGCCGGGTTGAGAGCAGAGGTGCTCTACCTGGGGAAGCTTGAACGCCTGCAGGGTGATGCAGATACCGCCGCAACCGCCTACCGTACTGCCGGTGGTGTTGTCCATCCATTCCAGGGGCTGCCGCAACAAACGGATCTGATCGTCGACGCTCTCCTCGGTACCGGGCTTGAGCGGGAAGTTGTCGGTGAGTGGCGTCAGGCCTTTGATGCGATCAACGGTCATCCCGCGCCGGTACTTGCCCTCGATCTCCCTTCCGGTATTCACTCAGACAACGGCAGGGCAATGGGAGTGGCGGTTAGAGCTGCCGCGACCATCAGCTTTATCGGCCTTAAACAAGGGCTGTTCACCGGCGACGGCCCTGACTACGGTGGCAAGGTCTTCTTTAATTCTCTGGATGTGCCGGAGGCGGTTTACAGGCAATCGACTGCTGCAGCTTACCGGGTTGATTGGTGGCAACAACGCGTAAAGTTTGGCCGACGGTCACGAACGGCACATAAAGGATTGCTTGGTCACCTTCTCGTGGTGGGAGGTGAACGAGGTTACGCAGGTGCCGTCAGAATGGCGGGTGAAGCGGCGGCCAGAAGTGGTGCTGGCCTGATAAGCATCGCCGCACACCGGGAAAGTCTTCCATTGATTGCCGCCGGACGGCCGGAGTTGATGTGTCACGGTGTTGATCGCGTTACCGGGCTGGGATCCTTGTTACGGCGCGCCACAGTGATAGCCGTTGGTCCCGGTCTGGGGCAGAGCGACTGGTCCCTCTCTCTGTTTCAGCAAGTGTTGGCATCGCCTCTGCCGCTGGTGGTGGATGCCGACGCCCTTAATCTGCTGGCCGTGGAACCGCTGCATCGCGACAACTGGATTCTCACACCTCATCCCGGTGAGGCGGCACGTCTTCTCGGCTGCTCCACCAGCGAAATTGCACAGGATCGATTCCGCGCCGTCATCGAGCTGCAGCATAAATTTGGCGGTGTGGTGGTATTGAAAGGGGCCGGAACCCTGATTGCACAGGAGGGGGGTGTGGCTCCGGCACTCTGTAGCGATGGAAATCCGGGAATGGCCAGTGGTGGAATGGGAGATCTTCTGACCGGTATTATCGCCGCCCTGTTAGCCCAGGGAGTTGAGCCCGGCAACGCGGCCATAATGGGCGTCTGCCTTCATGCCGCCGCCGGGGATCTGGCGGCTCGCTATGGTGAGCGGGGAATGCTCGCAGGCGACTTGCTACCGGCTATTCGCAGATTAATTAACCCGGAGATTTTTCAGTGAAACTGTCGGCTGAGAGTGAGTTGGAACAGGAGTCCATAGGGGCGGCCCTGGCAAAGGCTGCACCTGGGGCCTGTATCATCTATCTGAAAGGGGATCTCGGTGCCGGGAAGACCACCCTGGCGCGTGGATTTATGCGTGGTCTCGGCCATCAGGGGGCGGTGAAGAGTCCCACCTATACGTTGGTGGAACCCTATGAGTCGGGGGGGCGCCGCTGTTTCCATTTTGATCTCTATCGCCTGGCCGATCCGGATGAGCTGGAGTATCTCGGTGTGCGTGATCTTCTCGAAGATGATGCGGTACTGCTGATAGAGTGGCCCGAGAGAGGGGCTGGTTGGCTGCCGCCGGCGGATCTTCTGATCACCATCAGCTATGTGAGTGACGGAAGAGCGTTGTTGCTGGAAGCGATGTCAGCAGTGGGTGAGAAAGTGATTGAGAGACTACAGTCTGATATTAAGTCGAGAAACTAACGCTATCTATCAGATTATTCTGGAAAAATATAATAATGCATGCTATCTTTACCAGCAAGAATAGCAACAGCCTCTTTCTTGAGAGTCGGAAATGGTAAGAGTTCTTACGCTGCTACTACTTGCAGTTATCAGTCAAGCGCCCCAGTCAAAGCAGGCGAGGATAGATAATCTCCGTCTGTGGGCTGCACCTGATCATACCCGTCTGGTTTTCGATACCGGGGCTGCGGTAAAACACACCCTGTTTACTCTGAAGCAGCCTAACCGGCTGGTGATCGATATCGAAAATGCCGAGCTGCGCGGTAAACTTCCCTCCACTGATGGTAACCCACTGATTCGCCATATGCGCAGCGCCAAGCGTGAAGGCGCAGGCTTGCGGGTAGTGCTTGATCTCAAAAAGGTGATCAAACCAAAAAGCTTTGTCCTCAAGCCCAATCGTCAGTATGGTCACCGCCTGGTGGTTGACCTTTACCAGAAAGAGATCGGCGAAAAGAGGCAGCAGCCGCAGAAGTCGGTTAAAACGATAACCCGTAATGGAATGCGTGATGTTGTTGTCGCCATCGATGCCGGTCATGGTGGTGAAGATCCCGGTGCCCGGGGACGCGGTGGTATCTACGAGAAGACCATTGTG
The DNA here is from genome assembly GCA_040505955.1 of Sedimenticola sp. Classification (GTDB taxonomy): domain Bacteria; phylum Pseudomonadota; class Gammaproteobacteria; order Chromatiales; family Chromatiaceae; genus Vondammii. The sequence goes on from JBEVXT010000541.1 coordinate 21,177, forward strand.
TTTGCCGTTGCCCGCAAACTGGCGGCGCTGGTGGAGCGGGAGAAAGGGATGAAGGCGGTGATGATCCGCAAGGGAGACTACTACCTGGGACTGCGCAAACGGATGGAGTTGGCACGCAGGGAGAAGGCCGACCTCTTTATCTCCATCCATGCCGACTCATTCAAGGACTCCAGGGCACGCGGTGCGTCGGTTTACACCCTCTCACGCCGCGGCGCATCCAGTGAAGCCGCCCGCTGGCTGGCGGAACGGGAGAACAGTTCAGATCTGATTGGCGGCGTCAAACTTGAAGATAAGGATGATGTGTTGGCGTCAGTACTGCTCGATCTTTCCCAGACAGGCGCTCAGCAGGTGAGTCACCAGGTAGCCAATAAAGTGTTGCAGCAGCTGAAACAGGTAGCGCGGCCCCATAAACGAACGGTACA
>JBEVXT010000542.1:0-3579 GCA_040505955.1 Sedimenticola sp.
AATTGTGTTACAGGTTTGTCAATGTGTATTTGTTGTAGATTTATGTTTTCCACTTGCTGTAATGGATATTTACTCACAGTATTATTTCCGTATTAATAACATATAGGCAGTTCTGGCCCCTACATCTTTGATTGGTGATTATTCAATAATCACCAATGAATTATTTCCCTTTCGATTACGCAGGAATCATACTCTGTATGGACTGTTTGTACGTAGTTGTCTCCCTTATTGAGATTGTCCAGCGTCAGTGAATTGTTTTCTCGTATTTTATTGAAGATTCCGCGGGAATCATCAGTGAAATTCTACATAATTATTTGATAAAAAAAGTAAGGTAAAACCTTCCAAATTACAGATTTGTGATAAATGTGGCCGAAATGGTGTAACTAGGATATCTGGTGGGTAAACTTGCATGATTTGTGCAAAACTATATATATGTTTTGTTTGTTTGTGCAAAACAATCTATAGATCAGTATTTCAAAAGTTTATGACGTGGTTGTAACATTTTGCCTACTACTATATTTGATATGAACTATGCTTTTTATACAACAACCATACAACTCGCATCTCCAATGTCACCACCATTTTAAAATACGTGTATGAATACAACCCAAAGATGATCATTCCTATGAAGTTTTAATATAATTTTTCCAAGATGAGAGATGGAGAAAATTTACCTATATAGATCTATATGTAATTAAAACAAATCCCGATAATGGTGGCCATGTTTGTTCAAGAAATGTTAAGACTACGGGGTTTTATTAGCTGCGCCAATATTTTCAGGTAATGTTGCGTTAGACAAACCGGCCACACAAACACACGACTTGTCATGGGCCGGATTTTCCTGGACAGCGGACCTCGCCGTCGACGGATGTACGACGCAGGCGGACGCCGACAACAGCAGATGTTGCAGTACTTCTGAAGCTGAGGGGGAGAATGTGTGGTCCGTGGATCTGCAACAGACGTACAGTATTGTCAGGATAGATGTCATTGGACGTAATGGTGAGGAGAGGAACACATGCTTGTATATGTAGAAAGAATAATCTTACTCCTGCTCGTAGCTCACCACAGTAAGAATTCACTCCTATATAACACATGGGAGCAGCTCGCATCACGATTCGAGATGCAGCTTTTAACACGGAATTCTCGCATAACGAATAGTACCAAAAATGTCTCACCAAGTATGTTAAACCGTTAATTTCATAGTTGTCATTGAATGTATAATGCCTAATGGTAAGGCGAGCAACGCATGCTTTTATGGTGTGTTTTGATGTGTGGAACATGGTTATAAAGGTCCGTTGTTCATTCAAATCCCATTCCGTGTCATTTGTTACTTTGTCAGAGGAGGTTATGTTTTCGTGTATGGTTGTTTGTTTGTCCGTACACTACCCCTTGCGTAAATCTTGCCAAATCTCAGTTGTTGAGAACTATCTTGAGAGTCTACTGGTAATGTGAACTCTCAATCAAACAGTTAAATTTGCTCAACCAACCAAGCTCCTTAATTTCAAGTATACATCTTGAGTTAGTGATCAACGGTTTTATAGCCGCTGGCAAGATTAATGCAAGCGGTAGTGTACCGACAGCGTAGAAGATAACTTCAGATCTTAACCCTTTGCATGCTGGGTAAAGAGCGCGTGCCCCTGTAATGGATAAATGCATGTTCATCGAAGATAAATAAATTACATGCGGAATTAGTTTTCTTCTTGGTTTTTATTTACATTTATGTCTTTTTAGATATGAACGGCGCACAGTTGTCCGGATTCCGACTCTACGTCCATGACGTCATCGGTGGGGGTAATGAACACCAGGTGTATAACAACGCTGTCGATCAATATGTTGACGGAATAAATACAGTCAGGCCACCTGGCTCGCCGCTGGCATCGAAGGTCATTGTGAAACGTGACGGTATCCTGTCGATCTGTGAAGTTCAAGTATATGTAGGTATGTAAGAACATCCTTTATTATATAAGAAACGTCTGTCAGTTGCGTTGATTCAGTTAAAGATTCATACCGTTCCGTGATTGGTTTCCTGTGTTTCTGAACCTTGGATATTTAAAGGATATTTTTGTTTGTGCAACTGACCATTTATATATTAACACTGGACAGGCATATAACCAACAAAGCTGTCAGAGAGAAAATAATGGAAAGTCGATAACATATTGCCAACTCCGAAAATAACACTCTACTATCCTATAACTGATGAGCGGTGTGTTTGTTTCAGCTTGTAATGACGGGATGTATGGCGACGATTGCGACATACCTTGTGGAAACTGTGCAGGCGATAGTCCCTGTGACAAAGTAACCGGGGAGTGTCCAGGCGCTTGTACAGCGGGATGGGCGGGGTCATTATGTGATGTGGGTGAGTGTGACAACCCATCCGATTGTGTACCAACTTACTCTGTTCTTTTTGCAAATCGTTTGTAACTTCCAAAGTATGTTTATTGCTCAGTTATCACTGTGAATGAAATTTTCTAGAAATACATTTACACTTTTGTATTAATTATGCAGTTGGATCAATTTGATATTATCCTGTAATGGCCCTCATGTTCTTCTAAAAATAGTGCATGAACTTTTAACGATGCATGTAAAGATGCAAGATAATGTTTGGTACGCGGGTATTGATACATTTCATGCATTTATTTTGCAAGCAGACAATTTACATTGAGATACAGTAATAATAAAGTATTGTATTGGTCTTTCTACAAGTATAATGGGTGGAATGCGAAGACAATAACTTTGTTATGTAGTTTCCACTTAGTATATATATTGATACTTAGCCCAGTTATATATAAAGGTACATGCATTGCAAATATGCTCGACCATGGTAGGTACGTTGATTTGGTCAAATGGCCTAGCCTAGAATTATCGGGATAGTGTCAGCCGAGAATCATTTCTAGGAACTTGTACTGACAGTGGCACAGTAATTACAAACAGAATATCGGAAACCTCATTTGGGCGTGGTCATTTGGCCAACTAGTTTCACAGAAGTTGTTTGAATAAAGTTTACGAATATTCATTAAGTGAAAATAAGCCTGGGACATGGCGGTCATGTTGTTCGACATTTCTTGAACAGTGAACATTCTTGGTTGAGGGTTTGGTACAGAGAAAAACGTTTATGATTTTTTTATTCAAACTGGTCCAGTATAATATTGTTGAGGTTGGAGTATGTACCTTTGGAATTTTTCACCGTCAGTCTGTCCATTCGGTTATTCGTTCATTCGTCAGTCCATCAGTACGTCTGCAAATTTGTGTTAAGTCGTTTACGCATCATTTATTTAAAAACCCACTTACCATATTCACTTCAATCTTCATATATATATTTGCTAGGAACTATGATTTTTATACAACAACCATACAAATCGCTTCTCCAATTTCACCACCATTTTAAAATACGTGAATAAATACAACCCAATGATAATTCATATGAAGTTTTAATATCATTTTTCCAAGATGAGAGATGGAGAAAATTTACCTATATACATGTACATGCCATTAAAACAAATCCCGATAATGGTGGCCATGTTTGTTCAAGAAATGTTAAGACTACGGGGTTTTATTAGCTGCGCCAATATTTTCAGGTAA
>JBEVXT010000543.1:0-3104 GCA_040505955.1 Sedimenticola sp.
GTACTATCCACTAGATCGAGACCTTTCCTTCGAGATTAGACGAATTGCCAAACAACACGGGGTTAGTGAAGAAACGTTGCTAAATATATGGGTTCAAGAAAAGATCGATCAAATCCATGCTGTCGATGAAGAACATAGCCGGGGATAAGGGGTCTGATCCCTGGAAGCCAGAAACGGAGGGGTTGAATGATCCTGGGATGATTGTAATTATTCGGCACAGTGCTGAATAGCGACAAACGGACAGTGCCTTGTGGGAGATTTTGGAGAGGATCTGTGGCCCTGCTATCCGAACAGGATGAGCGGTTTCACGCAACGGTTAACACAATTTTCCCCACATGTTTTTTCTCCTGGAAGGCCGCTTGTGCTTCAGCGATCTGCTCCAGTGGCCGAGTCATGGCAACCAGGGGGGAGACCTGTCCGTTTTCAATACGCATTACCAGATTCGAAAACACCTCCGGTTCAAGCACAGTACAGCCGAAGAGGGTGAGGTCCTTCAGATAGAGGGTTCTCACATCAAGCTCGACCAGTGGGCCACCAATCGCTCCGGCTACGGCGTAGCGCCCGCCGGGATGAAGCAGGTCGAGCAGTTCGTTCCACTGTTTGCCAGCCACCAGGTCGAGAACAACGTCGGTACTGTTTGTGCCCAGTGCTTCTATCAGGCTTTCATCCCGGTAGACAACCTGGTCGGCACCGAGTTTGAGCAGATCAGCCGCTTTCGAAGGAGTGGTAACGGCAATCACGGTTGCACCACGCGCTTTAGCCAGTTGCACCGCTGCGGAACCCACTCCCCCTGACGCCCCTGTAATCAACACCCGCTCACCCTCTTTGACGGCGGCTCGGGTCAGCATGTTTTCGGCGGTGGAGTAGGAGCAGGGGAAAGAAGCAAGCTCGACATCGCTAAGTGAGGAGGCAATGGCGTAGGCATGGGATGAGGCAACCACCAGATACTCGGCAAATCCTCCGTCACATTCGGAGCCAAGAAACCATGGAATCGGTAACCTTTTTCCACCAGCTTCGCGAATACAGGGCTCCACAATAACACGCTCGCCGATACGGGATTTGTGCACTTCCCGGCCAGCGGCCATAATTTCACCACAGGCATCTATGCCCTGAATGCGGGGGAATTGAAGAGGCTCTCCTGACCAGGTTGCATCATCGTCTGCTGCCTCTTTTTTTGAATACCAGGCGGTGCGGGTGTTGATGTCGGTATTGTTGACTCCTGCTGCGGTGATGCGGATGAGTACATCACGGGGTCCCGGCTGCGGCATCGGAATGTCGCTGCGAAACTCCAGTTTCTCCGGGCCGCCGTGACCAGTAAGCAGTACACCACACATTGTTTTAGTTGAGCTGTTCATAAGGGTGAAATCCCTAATCTCAAAGTTATAATTGACTATGCACGATAATCTTGAAAACCATCACGATGGAGAGAAAGCTGCATATGTAGGAGCGAACTTGTTCGCGATGGACTACGAAACGCGCTCTTCGCGAACAAGTTCGCTCCTACCCCTGAGTCAATACCATTAACTTAAGCCTAATACCACGGTCATCCCGGCATAGGCGAAACCCAGAGGTCAAGCTCTCCTCTTTCCCGTCATACCCGCGCAGGCGGGTATCCAGCACTATGGAGCGCTGCCCCCTGGATTCCCGCCTACGCGGGAATGACGAGCCTGATGTTTACAGGGAGTTTTTTCCCTAAGTTAATGGCATTGACCCCTGAGTTCCGGACTACCGTGCTGAATAGTTACTATCGCTGAAACTTCTCACCCCGTCCGTTCAAACAGCCGTTTCAGATAGAGGCCGGTATAGGAGACCGGGTTGTCGGCGACCTCCTCGGGGGTGCCGCAGGCGATGATCTCGCCGCCGCCGTCACCCCCTTCCGGTCCCAGGTCAATGACCCAGTCAGCTGTTTTGATGACATCCAGGTTGTGCTCGATCACCACCACGGTATTGCCGTGATCACGCAACCGATGCAGTACGGCCAGCAGGTGTTTGACGTCGTGGAAGTGGAGGCCGGTGGTCGGTTCGTCAAGGATATAGAGGGTGTTGCCGGTATCCCGCTTCGACAGCTCCCGTGACAGTTTTACCCGCTGGGCCTCGCCGCCGGAGAGGGTGGTGGCGTTCTGTCCCAGCTTGATATAGGAGAGGCCCACATCCATCAGGGTCTGCAGTTTCCGCTTCAGTGCCGGAATGGCGTCGAAGAAGCTGAGGGCATCCTCAATGGTGAGGTCGAGTACCTGATCGATGCTTTTACCCTTGTAGCGTATCTCCAGGGTCTCGCGGTTGTAGCGTTTACTCTTGCAGACATCACACTGGACATAGACATCTGGCAGAAAGTGCATCTCTACCTTGATGACACCGTCGCCGCGACACGCTTCGCAGCGCCCACCCTTGACGTTGAAACTGAAACGGCCCGGCGTATAACCACGGGAGCGTGCCTCATGGGTGCCGGCAAAGAGTTCGCGGATCGGTGTGAAGATGCCGGTGTAGGTGGCGGGATTGGAGCGCGGGGTACGGCCGATGGGGCTCTGGTCGATATCCACCACTTTGTCGAACTGCTCCATGCCGTCAATCCTGTGGTGGGGTGCGGCCTCCATATTGGCACCGTTGAGCTGCACCGCCGCCACCGGGTAGAGGGTGTCGTTGATAAGCGTCGATTTACCCGAGCCGGAGACGCCGGTGATGCAGGTGAGCAGCCCCACCGGCAGTTGCAGTTCAACCTCTTTCAGGTTGTTGCCACAGGCACCGTGTATTACCAGGCTGCGGGCGTGGTCGATGGGGGTGCGCTGGGTTGGAATCTCTATCTTCTGTTTGCCGCTGAGATATGCTCCGGTGAGTGATCCCTCGGTGGCGGCGATATCCGCCGCCGTCCCCTGGGCGACGATATGACCACCGTGGACGCCTGCCCCCGGGCCGACATCCACCACATGGTCGGCGCTGCGGATAGCCTCTTCATCATGCTCCACGACGATGACTGTATTGCCGAGGTCGCGCAGGTAGGTAAGGGTTTCAAGCAGGCGGTCGTTGTCGCGTTGATGCAGTCCGATTGAGGGTTCGTCGAGGACATACATTACCCCCACCAGACCGGCGCCGATCTGGCTGGCCAG
>JBEVXT010000543.1:3204-6250 GCA_040505955.1 Sedimenticola sp.
ACGGCTTCAATGGAGTGCTTCTTGTGCAGTTCCAGTACTGGAGGCTGGTCAAGCTCATGGATTTCGCCGTCAATGCGGGCGCGGATAAACCCCTGTGCATTGAGCTCCTGCAGCAGCTTGTGGTGCTCCCCCTTGCGCTCGGAGACCACCGGCGCCAGCAGCATCAGCTTGCTCCCTTCGGGAAGTGCCAGCACCTGATCCACCATCTGGCTGACGGTCTGCGCCTCCAATGGCGTATCGTGCTGTGGGCAGCGCGGCGTACCGGCGCGGGCAAACAGCAGGCGCAGGTAGTCGTAGATCTCGGTAATGGTGCCGACGGTGGATCGTGGGTTGTGAGAGGTGGTCTTCTGCTCGATGGAGATCGCCGGTGACAATCCCTCAATATGATCGATATCGGGCTTCTCCATCACCGACAGAAACTGCCGTGCATAGGCGGAGAGGGACTCGACATAGCGGCGTTGCCCCTCAGCATAGATAGTGTCGAAGGCGAGGGATGATTTACCGGAGCCCGAGAGTCCGGTGATGACAATTAATTTGTTTCTGGGCAGATCCAGATCAATATTCTTCAGATTGTGGGTGCGTGCACCCCGCAGGTGGATAGTGTCCATCGATTTACCAGCAGTTGAGCGAACCTGATATCATACGCCCTCTTGCAGACGCGGGCCAAAGCAAAGTCGGTGTGTAAACCCAGCGGACATTCAAGGTTGGTAACTATTCAGCTCACCCCTGAAAACCACAGTTATGGTGGAACAAAGGTGCTGTAGGAGCGAACTTGTTCGCGAAGAGTCTTCTACGAAGCTAATCGCGAACAAGTTCGCTCCTACGCCTGAGTTCCAGATTGCCGTGCTGAATAGTTACCAAGTTTGCAATAAGTCAATTACCCGTCTTTTTCCAAGTTTTAGGAAGCCTCTCCGACGGTTATCCTTAGCCGTTTGCCAGTCATCCTGTTTACCAGTAAAGGGCCTGCCGGAGGTAATGTGAGTAGTAAAAAGAGTGAACAGCAGGGGTTGCTACCCCTTGAGTCCCGCGCCGCCCTCTCTCTGGCCGGTATCTTCTCGGTGCGTATGCTGGGTCTGTTCATGATCCTACCGGTATTTGCCCTCTATGCCGGAGAGCTTGGCGGAGTTACCCCACTGTTGGTGGGCGTGGCGATTGGCGCCTATGGTCTGACCCAGGCAATCTTCCAAATTCCCTTCGGTATGCTCTCCGACCGTATCGGTCGCAAGCCGGTGATTATCGGAGGCCTGATCATCTTTGCCATTGGCAGCGTGCTGGCGGCCCAGGCCGACACTATCTGGGGGGTGATCATCGGCCGCGCCGTTCAGGGCGGCGGCGCCATTGCGGCAGCGGTGATGGCCCTGGCCGCCGACCTCACCCGTGAGCAGGTGCGTATGCGGGTAATGGCGGTGATCGGTATGAGCATCGGTTTTGCCTTTGCCCTCTCCCTGGTGCTCGGTCCCCTGCTTAATACGGTGATCGGCGTCTCCGGCATCTTCTGGCTTACCGCTTTTCTGGCCCTGGTGGGGATAGTGATTGTGGTGCTGTTTGTACCCAACCCGGTAGATAGCCACTTTCACCGTGATACGGAGCCGGTTCCGGGGCAGTTTGGCCGGGTGTTGAGAAATGCGGATCTGTTGCGGCTGGATGTAGGGATCTTTCTTCTGCATATGATCCTTACGGCACTTTTTATCGCTGTACCTCTGGCGCTACGTGACCATGTCGGCCTTGCCGGCGGCGACCACTGGATGCTCTATCTGCCGGTGGTGGTGTCGGCGATGGTGTTGATGGTGCCTTTTGTGGTGATCGCTGAAAAACGGCGCAAGATGCGGTCAATATTCATTGCCGCCATCGTCGGCCTGATTATCGCTCAGCTCGGTTTCTGGGGATTCAATGATTCACTTACAGGCATTGCCCTGTCGATGCTGCTCTTCTTTACAGCATTCAATCTGCTGGAGGCGACCCTACCCTCGTTGATCGCCAAAACCGCCCCTGCTGCAAGCAAAGGAACAGCAATGGGGGTCTACTCCACTTCACAGTTTAGCGGCGCCTTTCTTGGCGGCCTGCTGGGGGGCTGGGTTCACAGCTATTATGGTCTTGAAGGTGTCTTCCTCTTTGGCGCGGTGGCGGCGACAATCTGGCTGTTGGCGGCATCGGGGATGTCGCCGACAAAGTATCTTAGCAGCCATCTGCTGAAAGTGGGTTTGCTGGACAAGGCCCAGGCGGCTGAACTGCAGGTGGAGCTGGCGGCGATTGACGGTGTTGAGGATGTCACCGTGGATGCCGGGGAGGGGGTGGTCTACCTCAAGGTGGATAGCGAAGTGGTCGACCACTCCTGTCTGGATGCATTTTGCCGCGTTGAAGGGTAGACTTAAATAATCGTTAACGGCCCGCGTCCATGGACGGGGCGGAAATCAATAAACAGGAGATAAACTATGGCCAGAGGCGTCAATAAAGCAATTCTTATAGGTAATCTTGGAAAAGACCCGGAGACCCGTTACATGCCGAACGGCGGCGCGGTGACTAATATAACCGTTGCCACATCCGAAACCTGGAAAGACAAAACATCAGGTGAAAAACAGGAGCGCACCGAGTGGCATCGGGTGGTCTTTTTCAATCGCCTGGGTGAGATTGCCGGCGAGTACCTGAAGAAAGGTGCCAAAGTCTATATAGAGGGCAGCATACGCACCCGCAAATGGCAGGGCCAGGATGGCCAGGATCGCTACACCACAGAGATCGTCGGCAATGAGATGCAGATGCTCGACAGTCGCGGTGGCAGTGCCGACTTCGACTCCAGCCGCCCATCAGCGCCGACCTCCCAGTCGTCTAACGCACAGTCGTCTAACTCCCAGCCATCCTCCGCGCCCATGCCGGACAGAGACTTTGATGACGATATACCATTTTAGCGGACACAATAAATTACCTGATTACCCACGAAGCTCAGCCACTGAGTAGAAGAATAAAGAGTCAATGTTGGCCGCAAATAAACGCGTATGAACACAAATATTTGAAACTGACTCTATAAAATAACCCTGAAGTTGGGTGTAGG
>JBEVXT010000543.1:6350-38408 GCA_040505955.1 Sedimenticola sp.
AATAAAGAGTCAATGTTGGCCGCAAATAAACGCGTATGAACACAAATATTTGAAACTGACTCTATAAAATAACCCTGAAGTTGGGTGTAGGAGCGAACTTGTTCGCGAAGAGCGCGTTTTGGAGTCCATCGCGAACAAGTTCGCTCCTACAGATGCAAAACGTCAGAACATGCTCTTGGTTATTTGGGATCAATGCCCAAACAATATGCCAGTGGAGAGCCATATTCGCGTTTATTTGCGTTCATTTCCGGCTGGGTTTTAGTGGTAATCAGGATAAATTAAAACTTGGATTGTAACTATTCAGCACGGTAATTTGGAACTCAGGCGTAGGAGCGAACTTGTTCGCGATTAGCTTCGTAGAAGACTCTTCGCGAACAAGTTCGCTCCTACAATACCTTTGTTCCACCATAACTGTGGTTTTTAGGGGTGAGATGAATAGTTACAAACCTGGATTTATTGTCTAACTACCCTACTAAAAGCTCCTGTTAACAGGAGCTTTTTTTATGTGCCTGTGGCTATACCCTTCCGTTGCTAATTCACGAATATTATCTAATGGTCTATCCTTACTGTGGGGAGTCTGCTGCAATACTTCCGAGAGTCGACTGGAATATTTCAGGTTAGGGATAGGGTATGGCTAATCGATTGATTTTGGCGTTGCTGCTGTTGTGGTTGCCGCTGAGCACATGGGCGTTGGGGCTGTCGGGTATCGAGGTCTCTTCCGCGCTGAACCAGCCACTGGATGCACGGATTGAGATAACCACCGGCAGGCAGGTGGATATTGAGGATTTTTCGGTTTCCCTTGCCGGTCTCAAAGAATTTCAGACCGCCGGTATCGAGCGGCCCTATTTTCTCTCTAAGCTCCGGTTCACGGTTAAGCGTGAACCAGCGGGTCAGGCCTATGTCCATGTAACCACACGGGAGAGTGTGCGTGAGCCGTTTCTCATTTTTCTGATCCGGGTCGAGCAACGCGGCATGGGTGGGGTCATGCATAAGGAGTATACCCTCCTCCTCGATCCACCTATCTATAAACCTGAGGCGGTTTCCGCGCCGAAGAGTACAGTTCAGACTTCAACGCCGGGCATGGCCGGGGATGAGCGGCGCTACGGCCCGGTGAAGCAGGGGGATACGCTGTGGGTGATCGCCCGCAATAGCCGGCCCGATAACCGGGTCTCCATTGAACAGATGATGATGGCGTTGCAGCGGCGCAACCCGGATGCTTTTAACCGGGGTAATGTCAATCTGCTCAGGCGCGGTGCCGAACTGGTGATTCCCGGGATTGATGCAGTCAGAGAGATGTCCCATCAACAGGCGCGACAGGTGTTCCTCGATCAGACTAATGCGTGGCGAAATGCGCGCAGCGGGCGTGGTACTGCAGTGAAAACGGTACGGCCACAGCCTGTATTGGAGGCGGCCCCAGTGGCAACCGCCGAGCCAACCGTGGATCAGGAAGCCGCTGAGACAGCGGCGACCGGGGAGGAGCAGGTAGCGCCCGATGAGGTGAGGGAAGGCTATCTCCGGGTGGTGGAGACAGGAGAGGAGCGGCAGCTGTCTGAAGCGCTGCCGGTTGATCCCGCAGATGAACCGGAAGTACTCCATGGGTTGATTGAGGAGAAGGGTCGGGAGCTGGAGCAGACTCGGGAAATCAACCAGGACCTGAAAGCATTGCGAGTTGCCCTTGAGGGTGAGATTGCGATGTTGCAGAAGTCCATGGAAGAGAAGGACAGGGCAATTGAACAGCTACGTCTGCGTCTTGATGGTGCGCAGATGCGGGTGGTGGACGAAACACCGCAGCAGCCTCTACCCTCAACCGAGCAGCCTGCACCTGCAGCTCTCTCTCCTCCACCGGAAACCGGCACAGACCAGGTTATCACGCAATGGATTAAAAACAGGGATGACAGCGAGCTGCTTGCTGTCGCAGCGGCAGTGCTTCTACTGCTCGTGGTGATGGCGGTTCTGCTGTTCCGGCAGAAACGGGCTGTGGCGGTGCCGGCAGTGATACCGATAGTGGATGAGACATGGCAAGAGGTGGGGGGAGCGGCGCCTGATAGGGCCGGTCTGAAAAAGGCGGATACGGAGGTGGCGCCCAGTCTGATGATGACCGATGTCTATCTCGGCTATCACCAATATGCTCAGGCGGAATCGATGATTCTGAAAATGATCGATGCCCACCCTGACCGCCTCTCTCTGAAAGTCAAGTTACTGGAGATCTATTCAGCGAAGAAAGATCGGGATATGTTCGCTCAGTATCTTGAAGAAGTGCACGAAAGGCTGGCTGCAGAGGCGCCGGGTCTGTGGGAAAAAGTGGCCGGGATGGGGCGTGAGCTGATTCCCAAGCACCCATTGTTTGCCAGCGAGGAGAGTGATTCACTTATCGATACACCCGGCTACCTAATGGAGCAGGCTGTAGACTTCAACGATATTGTTATTGATCCGGAGTTTGATATCGAGTTGAGCGCCGATGATTTGCCGGTAGAGAGCGAAGAGCCACAATCTGATGAAGATCTGGACTCGGATTCGATTCTGGAGGGGCTGGATCTCAGCTCCCTTGAGGTGGTTGAGAATATTGACCAAGAGAGTCTGTTGTTGAGTGGTCTTGAGCTGCCCGACACTGGTGAGCTGGAAGTGAGCGACCTCACACTCGACGAGGATGACTGGGAGATCCCGGTGAAGCCGGGCAACAGGTAGGAGCCTGTCCGAGAATAGGACACCTACTCGGCAATTGCTCCTGCATTGCTCTAACTACCTACATCCATGTAGGCGTGCGGAAACCCCATTTGTGCCTTTTTAACCTTAAACCTACTCTGTTCCAAAATACTGAAAACCACAGTTATGGTGGAACATAGGTGTTGTAGGAGCGAACTTGTTCGCGATGGACTACGAAACGTGCTCTTCGCGAACAAGTTCGCTCCTACGCCTGAGTTCCAGATTTCCGTGCTGAATAGTTACAATAAGAGAAACTATTCGCCTCAAATGACCGAAAAAAATGACTCAAAATGGACTCCCCTCGCTGCGGTGCCTATTCACGGACAGGCTCCTGGCTACCCCGGTGTTCCATCCACCCGCGGCTGCCACAGCATCGGCAGATAAACGGCGCAGAAAATCAGAAAACTGAGTATCCATAAAGCGGCCGAAAGATCTATCCACAGGGTATAGAGATCTGGGGCCGACAACGGGCCGAAGACACGGCACAGCGTCGCCAAGTTAAGAATAACAAAGGCGGCCTCGATCAGCTTACCCGGATGAATTGGTCGGCCAGTATGGCCCAGTGATACCCGCGCCATCATACCGAGAGTAAGCACTCCCACGCCACCAATGGTCAAGGCATGTTTTGCATGGTTGGCAGGAAGAACCCCGGCGGAGGCCAGGCCGGTCAGCAGCAGGCCGATGATGATCCAGCAGAGACCGCTGTAAAGCACCCATAGAATAGGCGTACGCCAAACCTGAGGATGGTGCCAGCCGACAAGCCTTACCAGTTGAACAGCGGCTGAGATGATCGCAAGCCCGGCAATAAGCCAGGGTGCCGGATAGAGCGGTTGTGCCAATACCAGTGCACCAAAACTGACGATGGAGGCGGTTTCCACCGGCTGCCAGCTGGTGGTCTTGTGGCCGGGAATGACCGCCTGGGTGAAGAAAGGGATCACTCTGCCACCGAGCATCACTATCAGAAAGACGATGAGGTAGAGCATCATATCAGTGCCCCGGTCGGCGATGTTGCTCAGACCAAGGGCCTGCAGGTGCACCAGCAGGTTGGCAACCGCCATCACCAGCAGTAGGGGGACAAAGATGCGATTGACCTTCTGCTTTCCCTGCCATAACGCAGGTTGGATGGCGAGTGCAATGGCTGGCAGGAACAGCAGATCCATGATGGCGATTAGCGGATCAGGAATGATTCCGGAGAGCAGTGGGGCAATACGGCCAGCCAGCCAGAGTAGCGCCAACCCTGCCAGTGGGCGGCCGATAGGGGGGGTGATTCCTGTCCAGTTGCGCACCGCCGTCAATAGGAAACCGGCGATGATGGCCGGGGCGTAGCCAAACAGCATCTCGTGGCTGTGCCAACCGATAAAGCCGTAGTAGGTGGGAAGGGAGAGTTTTCCCGACCAGGCGGCGAGCCAGATGCCGAGCAGAATTGCCGCCGACAGGCCTGCGACGCTGAAAAAGGGTCTGAAACCGAGGGCAAAAATGGCGGGACCGCGGTAGATCAGAGGGGGTTTGGCTGGTTCGGAGTGAATTTTCAGCATAGTTGCACAGTGTTCTATAGGTGACTTATTGAGTGGTGGGGTAGCTTATCCGCTCCCTGGATCAGATCATTGATATCCATCAAAGGGGCATGGAGTAGGCAAAAAAATACGGGCCGAAGCCCGTATTTTCTGATGCCTTGCGACATCCACCACTAAGCAAATTGCTTATTTGGCGGGAGCAGCAGGCGCCGCAGGAGCGGGGGGCGCAGGAGGCGCAGGGTAGCCGTAAGGAGCGCCATAAGGAGCAGGAGCGCCATAAGGTGCACCGTAAGGAGCGCCGCCATAACCATAAGGAGCGCCATAGCCGTAGCCGCGGTTGTAGTAATCGTTTTGGCCGCGACCGTAGCCGGAGCCGTAGCCAGAACCGGAACCACGACCACTCATGCCAAAGCTGAAGTCGCCGGAGCCATCACCCCAGCCGTCGCCATAACCATTGTTGTTGTTGCCCCAGCCGTTGTTACCACCCCATGGGCTACCACCCCAAGGGCCGTTGTTGCCACCCCAAGGGCCGTTGTTGCCCCACCAGGCGGAAGCAGAAGCGGAAGCAGCAAGCATGGCAGCGATAGCGGCGACTTTAACAATCTTGTTCATTATAGATCTCCAAAACGAATATATGAGGGTATGTCCCTTGGTTGAACTCTCAGTATAGCCAAGTTCTCTTTTTTGGAAAGCGACTTCGCAACTACCCTTCATTCGCTTTCTGGTGTAAAAGTATATTAGCAGTTAATTAATAAGTCAACTACTTATCATCTGATTTTTTTCTGCGACCAAACAACAGTGGAACCACATCCTCAAAGGTGCAGGCAAACTGCACTTTAATCCCCTTACGGATATGCTCTGGCACCTCGGAATACTCGCCCCTGTTCTCCTCGGGCAGGATCAGTTCGCGGATACCGGCGCGGCGTGCCGCTATCATCTTTTCACGCACCCCTCCAATTGGAAACACCTGCCCTGTAAGAGTCAGCTCACCGGTCATGGCAATGGGTCTGACCGGTAGGTTGCGCGCCAGCGACAGTAGCGCCGAGGCGATGGTAATGCCGGCGCTCGGTCCATCTTTGGGTGTTGCCCCTGCTGGTACATGCAGATGGATAAAGCTCTTCTCGAAGAATTTTTGATCGGCGCCAAATTGTTCAGCATGGGCGACCACGTAACCGTAGGCGATCTCCGCCGACTCTTTCATGACATCTCCCAGCTGGCCGGTGAGTTTGAAGCCACGGCTGAAGCTGTGAGTCTTTACCGCCTCGATACTGAGGGTTGCGCCCCCCATGGTGGTCCAGGCGAGACCGGTAACCACCCCCGGCCCGCTGAGGTTACGTTCGTCACGAAAGATCGGGCTGCCGAGAAGAGCTGTCAGATTATCTTGCTCGATGGTGATCGGTGTCTCTTCACCTTCCAGTATCCGCACCACTGATTTGCGTACGATCTTGCCGATCTCCTTCTCCAGACGGCGCACACCGGCATCCCGGGCGTAGCCTTCAATAATGGAGCGCAACGCAGCGGCGTTGAGTTTTAACTGACTTCTCTTCAATCCGGCCCGTTTTAGCTGACGCGGCAGCAGATATCTGCGGGCGATCTGCAGCTTCT
The DNA here is from genome assembly GCA_040505955.1 of Sedimenticola sp. Lineage (GTDB taxonomy): Bacteria > Pseudomonadota > Gammaproteobacteria > Chromatiales > Chromatiaceae > Vondammii. Next base: position 12,173 of record JBEVXT010000543.1, read on the forward strand.
CCTGGGCGATATAGCCAGAGAGCGAGATCATCTCCATGCGATCTCGCAGGGGTGCCGGGATGGTGTCTAGCTGGTTGGCGGTGCAGACAAACAGCACCTTGGAGAGGTCAAAGCGTAGATCCAGATAGTGGTCGAGGAAGTCGCTGTTCTGCTCCGGATCCAGTGCCTCCAGCAGGGCTGAAGCGGGATCGCCGTGGAAGGAGGCGCCAATCTTATCGATCTCATCAAGCATGATCACAGGGTTGGCGCTGCCTGCCTCCTTCATCGCCTGGATAAACTTGCCCGGCATGGCACCGATGTAGGTGCGGCGGTGGCCCTTGATCTCCGCCTCGTCGCGCATGCCGCCGACGGAGAAACGGTAGAAGTTACGCCCCAGGGCATCGGCAATGGACTTGCCGATGGAGGTTTTGCCCACCCCCGGCGGACCCACAAGCAGGATGATCGAACCGCTCACCGCGCCTTTCATAATGCCGACGGCAAGGAACTCCAATATCCGCTCCTTGACATCCTCCAGGCCGTAGTGATCCTTGTCCAGCGCCTTGCGGGCAATTTTGAGATCAAGCTTGTCGGCCGAGGTATTGCCCCAGGGCAGCAGGGTGATCCAGTCTATATAGTTGCGGGTCAGGGCATACTCGGGGGAGCCGGTTTCGAGAATCGCCATCTTCTCCATCTCCTCATCGAGACGTTTCGACGCCTGCTCGGAGAGAGTGAGGTCTTTCAGCCGCTCCTTGAACTTGTCCAGCTCGGCGGTGCGGTCGTCCTTCTCGATACCCAACTCTTGCTGAATCGATTTCAACTGCTCGCGCAGGAAAAACTCACGCTGTTGATGATCCATTCGGTCTTCCACCGATTTACGGATATCGTGCTGGGCGCGGGCCAGCTTCAGCTCGTTGCTGAGCAGCACCAGCACCTTCTCCATTCGCGGCATCAGATCGACCGCTTCAAGTATCTCCTGCAACTGCTGATTGCTGGCGGTGGTCAGACTGGCGGCAAAATCGGCCAGATGGGAGGGGTCGTCCGGCCCCAGACGATCAAGAAATATGCGCAGCTCTTCGCCATACAGCGGGTTGAGGGGCACCAGCTCCTTGATGGTGTTGATCACCGCCATGGCGTAAGCCTTGATATCCCCCTTTTTGGCTCCCGGTTTTTCGGTGAAGTAGTGCACTTCAGCCCGGAAAGGGGCACCTTTATCGATCAACCGGTCGATACGAAAGCGCTGCAGGCACTCCACCAGCACTTGCAGGCGACCCTCCACCATCTGCACCCGGTGGATACGACAGGCGGTGCCGATTCGGCGCAGATCCCCCGGTCCCGCCTCCTCTGAAGTGGCGGCATCGGTCATGACAATGCCGATAATTTTCTGCTCCGACTTGCTTGCCGCTTTGATGGTTTTACTCCAGTGTTCCGACTCCATCAGCAGGGGAACAGCCTGGCCGGGGAAGAATGGCCGGGTGGCAATGGGCAGCAGGTGAATCGCCCTGGGCAGTACCTCTCCCTGACGCGCAAGTGCGCTGTCGGTGATGATGTCTATGGCTTCCTGGTCGATATTGTCGTCAATCATGGGTGTTGTGCTCACTGCAAAAATAATCGGCTATGCCTAAATCGGTTAACTGACTATGTACCACAATCCTGAAAAGCATTTCGGTGGGAAGAAGGTTTTACTTGTAGCAGCGAACTTGTTCGCGATTGGCTCCGGTGAGTGCTCGACCTGAACAAGTTCGCTCCTACACAGTGACACAGGATTATTGTGCACAGCCGTTACTAATTAAACCATATTGAGACATTCAGCACTTTTTGCAAGCCATATTGGAGAGAGTGACAAACTGCTCCAGAGTAAGGCGCTCGGCACGGATGGATGGGTCGATGCCCACCTCTACCATGGTCTCGCTCTCCACCAGATCACGCAGCCCGTTGCGCAGGGTCTTGCGCCGCTGTGAGAAGGCGGTGGTGACCATGTTGGCAAAAAATGCTTGGTCGCTAATTGAGTGGGGTGGTTTTTGGTAAGGGGTGAGGCGCACCAGGGCGGAGTTGACCTTGGGCGCCGGTTTGAATGCGCCAGGGCCGATTTCAAACAGCGACTCCACCTCGCACATCGTCTGTAGCATGACCGTCAGTCGTCCATAGGCCTTGCAACCGGGCGCGGCCGCCATCCGTTCCACCACCTCCTTTTGCAGCATAAAGTGCATGTCGCCGATGCAATGGGACTGTTTCAGCAGGTGAAAGATAATCGGGGTGGAGATGTTGTAGGGCAGGTTACCCACCAGTCGCAACGGCTCGTCGCCCCTGACCAAACTACAGAAGTCGAACTTCAGTGCATCGGCGCTATGGAGGTTCAGACGTCCCAGATCGGCACACATCTCCGTCAGCGGCTGAATCAGATCGCGATCCAGCTCTACCGCGTCCAACTCGCCGGCGGCTTTCAGCAGCGCTTTGGTTATGGCGCCCCGGCCCGGGCCGATCTCCACCAGATGCTCTCCCTCTCGGGGTGCAATGGAGCGGATGATACGGCTGATCACCCCTGTATCGTGGAGGAAGTTCTGGCCGAACCTTTTTCTGGCCCTGTGTGCTGGTGGGTTAGACATGCATTTCTCTGTTATTTCAATCGCATAGTGAATTATGACGTAACTTCTCAATAATCCCGTGCGATTACTTGAGTATGGGGTCGGAGTCGATTGCACTGAAAAATGTGTATTTACCAACAGTCTCGGCGCAATCGACTCCGACCCCTGACAACATACACTTCAGGGAGCAATCGGCTGGCATCGGACTTATTGAGAAGTTACATTATGACTTGATATTATCCACTAAAATCACCTGGTTAGAAACATACGAGGGGCAATTACAACTCTCATGATATTTGTGTTGATAATTACAAGGAAAAATTCGTTGTGACTGGATGCATGCAGCCTGACCTATCCAGCAAATCAATTGTTTGTATGGTTCATCCTTCACAAAAGCAGCACAGGCTTTTGCTGTAGTTTGACAGAAGCATGGCCAAGCAAATGCTGGGCAGATAGATGAAGACTTCGTCTCACACGGAGTGAGTTCACTTGCCCTTCGATTTTTTAGTTGCAGCGAATGGGCCAGCCCTGCGCTTCCGTTTTATCAAGCAGCCCTGTTTTGTCGCGCCTGCCAAAGGTCGTATTTCATCTGCATGGAGAGCCAGTGCCTGGCGCGACCGCCTTTGTAGCCCATCGAGACATACCAGTCCTCCAGCTTGAGAGCCATCTCCGCGCTGATTGCAGCATGTTCGTTGATAACTCGTGAGAGCGTTCCCCGGTCAACACCGATTTGTTTGGCTGCATCGGTTACGGTAATACCCATTTCCGGCAGTGCGTCCTTCAAAATGCCGCCTGGGTGCGGCGGATTGTGCATCTCCGTCATATTCACCTCTAATGATAATCCTGAAAGTCGACAACATAAGCATCGCCATCATCAAATATAAAAGTCACTCTCCAATTACCACTTACTTTAATTGACCAGTGACCACCCAAATCGCCTTTTAAGGGATGGAGCTTCCAACCCGGTTGATCCATATCATCAACGACTTCCGCTTCATCCAATGCTGCCAGCTGCTGAGAAAGCCTGCGTACATGATCACCCTGAATACCTTTCTTCGATCCTGTTTCAAAGAATCGCTTTAATCCTTTGTGGCGAAATTCTTTAATCATGAAAATAATTGTAGCGTGTAGCGCCACGCACCGCAAATGTTCATTATCGCTATAAAGCTTTGATGGTATACCGAGGACACAATACTAAATGATGCGGTTATCGAAAAAAGGGACGACTGGCAAGAGCCACTTGAACAGGATATCTACAATAAACCGAGATTCATGACTTGCGATTGACGCAGCCTCAATGAGTGCGGTGTCAATGTCATTAACTTAAGCTTAATACCATGGTCATCCCTGCATAGGTTGGAACCCAATGGTCGAACTTCCCTCTCACCCGTCATACCCGCGCAGGCGGGTATCCAGCGCTACGGAGTGCTGTCCCATGGATTCCCGCCTACGCGTGAATGACGAGCCTGAAGTTTACAGGGAATTTTCCACCTAAGTTAATGGCATTGAGTGCGGTGTGTGCCAATTTGCCGTCCTTAGTTTCTCAGCACCAGCTTATCGGTAATGAAACCGAGCTTATCGAAAAGGGCAATCAGCCGCCGGTGCTGCCTTGAGCGCGTTCAGGTCTGGAAACTGAAAGGTGTAGTGCGGACACTTAAAATAGCCGGGTGAAAGGCATGCGTACGGGGGATTCGCTCTGCCATGGGTATCATCTCCCCTATAAATGAGCATTAGAGATTGTTAACATTCCCACTTGATACCACCAGCCACCTCAAAGGCCGTACCATGCAAAAATTAATAGACCTGCTCGCTGAACGTCTGAAATTGGTAAACGAGCTTATGCCATGGGACATGGATGAGATGATGGAAGCTGATCCGAATATCCTGGTGCTGGATGTTCGGGAACGGGATGAGTTCGACACTATGCATGTGCCGGACAGCCTCAATGTGCCCCGCGGCATTGTAGAGTCCGCCTGTGAATGGGGTTATGAGGAGACCGAGCCGGAACTGGTCGAGGCTCGAGAGCGGACGGTGATCGTGGTTTGCCGCTCTGGATACCGCAGCATCATGACCGCGTTCAATCTGCAACTGCTGGGATTCGAAAAGGTTTATTCCCTCACCACCGGACTGCGGGGATATAACGACTACGAGCTGCCGTTCGTGGATATCGAAGAGAAGCCTGTCGATATTGAGCTGGCCGATTTGTTTTTCGTTAATAAGATTTTGTCCTATCAGTTGAAACCAAAGGAGGTATAGGGCTTCCAGATTAGCTCTGAAACATAGCCGGAAATGAACGCAAATAAACGCAAATAGTACGGGGTCGGAGTCGATTGCATTGGAAATAGGTGGAAATTACCACCCATCTTGGTGCAATCGACTCCGACCCCAATGCCATTAACTTAAGCTTAATACCGTGGTCATCCCTGCATAGGTTGGAACCCAGTGGTCGAACTTCCCTCTTTCCTGTCATACCCGCGCAGGCGGGTATCCAGTGCTACGGAGCGCTGCCCCCCTGGATTTCCGCCTACGCGGGAATGACGTGTCTGATGTTTACGGGGAATTTTTCACCTAAGTTAATGGCATTGACTCCGACCCCTGCCGTAGAAGCAAAAACTATTGCATACTGAATGGTATTTCAATTTTGTCACCGAACACCTGTTAAGGAGAATAAATGATGTACGCTTTTTCAACCCGCCTAATCGGCACCCTGTCTGACGTTGAGAAGCAGGTCACTGCCGCGCTGAGTGACGAGGGGTTCGGTATTCTTACCGAGATCGATGTTCAGGCGACACTGAAGAAAAAACTCGGAGTCGAAAAGCGCCCCTACAAGATTCTGGGCGCATGCAATCCCGCCCTTGCCAATCAGGCACTGGACGCCGAGCCGGATATTGGTTTGCTGCTGCCCTGCAACCTGGTGGTTCGTGAGGAGGCGGACGGCGCCATAACGGTTGCTTTTATGGATCCCGTAGCGGTGCTGCAACTGGTAGACCGGGAGGAGGTCGTAGGGCTGGCAAAGGAGGTGCGTTCACGCCTGGAGCGGGTGCGTCAGGCGCTGGGTGGGGTTCACAAGGATTGATTTTTACAGGGGGGCGTCAAGCCCGGCCTATCGCCCCCTTGTCGACCCCCTCAAATGCCAATACTCTGAACTGAGAGGCGGGATGCTCCTGTTTCAAAGTATCGGCGATATGCCGGGCCAGGTTCTCCACTGTTGAATCATTGTCGATGAGGCAGCAGCTCCTTGCAGGCAGCTCTAGTTCGAACAGCCCCTGAGCGGCGGTATAGCCAAAGCGGTAGTACGCGTTACCGTCCCGCGTCAGCTGCTCCAGCAGGTCGGTGCGGGTGCCAATATAGATATTGCACCAGCGATTCGCCCACTCCCTCTCCAGTTGTGGATCACGTTGTCCGTCGCGGTGGATTTCGATACGCGAGCGGTGGCCGTGGGCGATCCGCTGGCAGTTTCCGGCATGGTGCTTGAGGCCGTGGCTGTAGCGGTACCAGGAGCCCTCCACCGATTCGCTGTGGAGATGGAGGCGGATCTGCTCCACATTATCCGGCAGTTGGGACTGAAGGTCGGTGATGATGGCTTTGGCTATCGACGCTTCGTTAATCAATTCGCTGTCGATTAGCGTGATCGCATCGGTGGGTGCGTTGTGGCGCAGGGTCTCACCCGAGTTGAGGGTAAAGAGCACATCACAACGGTGTTGATGCTCCACCACCCGGCAGCCTGAGTGCAGTGACGGCAGCAGCAGGCGGTGGTCAAAGTGGCTGTCAATAGTTGCTTTGACCTGGCGTTTCACTTCAGAAAAATCGAGCACCATCCCCTGGTGATCGAGAGAACCGTCGAGCTCGATATCCACCAGCAGACTCTCCCCCAACAACCCGAGATCGGGGTGCAGCAGCGAGAAGTCTATAACGGTGAGCCTGTTGACGAAGAGTGTTGTCATGGTGCCGAACGGGAGAAAGATGGTGCCGGAAAGAGGCAGAAGGCGCTATTTTCATAGCTTCTCACGGCTGAATATTTTCCTTTTACCTTAATAAGTTACATGAAATTGCTATGACACATAGGTGTCTACATGTTTCACATGTCCAAGGGTGGACTGAAAGAGGCCGATTTGTTCGGTTCCCTAATATGCGTCATAACGTACTCACTCAGATGAAAGCAAAGTCATTGGATGCTGGTAAGTATGCCGATGGTCAGGGGCTTTGGCTAGTAAAACTGCATGTAAGTGGATGCTCCGCCTTACCATTCATGGCAAGCGCCGTGAAATGGGGCTAGGGCCCATGGCCCGATGTTTCGATAGCAGAAGCTCGTGATCATGCCAAGACTGCTCGAAGTGTCTCGATGGTATGGATGGGGATTGAAAGTGACCACGATTGAGGATACCGGTACCCGTTGGTCACACACCTAACTCATTGCATTCTTAGGTGCATGTATTAAGATGTATACATATGCATCAATTTGGACAATTCAACATGGCCAACCGCTCAGTGATCTCTGTACACACCAAACCCGAAACCTCCAAACGACTGGAGGAACTGGCCTCCCTTACCCGCCGCTCGAAATCATTTCTAGCCAATGAGGCTATTGAACAATACCTGCGCGAAGAGGAAGCCTTTGTTGCCTCCGTGCAACGTGGACAGGCTGACGTAAGCGCCGGGCGCACACATACCACTAGCGACGTACGTGCTCGCTTGAAGAGAGCCGCTAAAGCCACAAAACGATGAAGTTGGTATGGTCAGCGGAGTCTGTGACCGCACTTGAAGAGATCGTGGAATACATCTCCAACGACAATCCTTTCGCTGCGCTGGAGCTCGGCGAGGGCATCTTGAACACCGTTGAAGAAGTCCTCCCTGATAACCCTCACGCTGGTCGTCCTGGCCGAGTAGAAGGCACTCGTGAGTTGGTTGTCCACGAGTCATACATAGTGGTGTATGAGGTGATCGACACTATCTACATTCTGACGGTGCGGCATAGTGCCAGGCTGTGGCCAGAGGTTTTTTAGTCTTCAGCGGTTACCGTTTATAACTTCAAGCCCATAGCGAGCATTGAGGTACTTATATCTAGACGTACTGCCATGCGCTTGGCTAGCATCAAAGAAGAGCTGGTACATGTCTTTACTTATGTATGTCAGTCCGTAAGAATTCCTCTCCGCCATATGCAACTCATCATATGAATACTGATTTGCAGCACCCATCAAGTACTCGATAGCAGGCATAGATAGCGATTTAGCATTCTTGTGGCAAAGGTGTCTAAAAACGCGAACCGCCATTCCTAACGGGTTCGGATTCTCTTCGAGAACTACGTGCATAACCTGGTTTTCTATATCCTCGAAGTACCTTCGCGGATGAATAAATGACTTAGTACGCCAATTCATCAATATTGCATCCCAGTTCAAAACCGTTGTCTCGGTCAGAGAAAAGATACTGTCATACTTAACAAAGCCCTGTTTGATAGCCCACGTTTCCTTAGCATTCCAGATGTCGATAAGCCAATTGTCGTAAACAAATCGATACCCACCGAACTTATTTCTCGGTACTCCCAAATGATCAAGGAAAGTTGTCAGGTTTGACCAATCTCCCTCTACAACCAAATCAAGATCGGACTTAAACCCTTTTTTCCCGAAAAGAGCCAAATCCCGCAAGACACCTCCGAAAAGAAAAAGTTCGCCGTCAGGCATTGCTTCAGCAAGAAAATCCAGCAGCTCTGCAACAGAGTTCACTGCAACAGCCCTATCAAGCGCTACTGCATCCTGATTGGAAATAAACAAGTCAGGCTGCCTTAAAGCGGATACTCGAGGCGATTCACTAGCTAACAGCCGCTGTAATCTCCTGCGCAGGTCATCCTTTTTAAGTACGGGTTTAAATTTTGGATACATCTGTTTTTAACGATTTCAATTCGTCATGAACTTTGATCAAGTACGACTCCGTCATACCTGACACAGCATCGCAAAGCAATTGACACTTCGCGTAAGCACCTTTGTCAGTGTCGTTATAAACCCTGCGATAGTTTTCTGATATCTGGCCGAAAGCATACTTCTGAAAAGGTGTCATAGTCTTCTCAGCCTTGACTATTGCAGGCCAAAGTAGATCCATGGTTTGACGTATGTAGTTATTGCCTTGTAACTCCAGCTTCAATACGTCCTTGTGACGGAACCCATGCCTCATATCGAAATCTTGGGCCGATTCACACAATGCAGTAGCAGGAGAATGGGCAAGCAAATCAAAGCCTGGAGCTAGCGAACCATCCATCATTTTGTTCACATTCTGAACGAAACAATCAGTAGCAGCTTCGACCAGTTCTGATATTGCCTTAACCCGAAAAAACTGCATCGAAACATCGTTCAATTCTCTAGAGCTTAGGCCGTCTTGTTTGTGTTTAATGTTCTTTTTTCTGACTTCATCAACCACTCTCTCCACCACCTCATCGCCTGGACACTGGGACTCCAAATGATCCATGAGGTCATAGAACGAGGCGTACCGCTTCTTCACGATGTCTTCAGCATCAATGATCGAATAGGCAATATCATCACAAGCCTCCATCACGTACGCCAACGGATGACGCTGTCCGGGCTGAAGCCCCGTGTTCTCCCATACCTGATTGACTATTTCAGCTTCACTCTGAAATACACCATACTTTTTAAACCCACCCTTATCTTTTGATCCGTACACGCTCGGGTACTTCAGCAGTGCAGTAAGAGTGCCCACTGTTAAATTGAGGCCATATTTATCGTTGAGGACTTGTAGGCGGGTAACTAACCGGAATGTCTGAGCATTGCCATCAAACTCAATAAAATCGATATCTTCCTTCTCATTTAACCCCAGCTTGCCCTTATTCTCTATAAACCATTCTCGAATGGCTTGTTCTCCCCGGTGTCCAAAAGGGGGATTGCCTAAATCATGAGCCAACCCAACTGCCGCCAACATCGAAGGCACATTTCGCTGAACTGCAAGCTCGATAATATCAGAGCCAAATACTTCATTTTGGTGGTCAAATGCGAGCCGAACACCGAAACTTCGTGCCAAATTGCTCACTTCGTGCGAATGGGTCAATCTTGTCCGAACAGAGTCGTTTTTCTCCATCGGAAAGACTTGGGTCTTGTCAGCCATCCTACGAACAGGAGCGGAGAAAAGAATACGATCATAGTCACGCTCAATCTCCGTCCGATGAATAGCTGTATTCATCGACTTTTTTCCACCATCGATGTCTTTACGGCGGCTAGCGCATAGTAGTTTTTCCCAAGTCAGCATTCCAGTACTTCCTAGTATCACGTTATAACGAAAAATAAGGCTTCAGTTGCATCGAGTAGTGGTATTGAGCCCATCCAGATTCAAGCGGATTCATTGACTGGGCTGCGGGTTACCCCATCGCTTTTAATCGCTCCACCTCTCAATTTCGCTTGTCTTCCTCCTAGGTATATTGGCTAAATAGAACCAGTATCCAGGAGGTGGCGGCTCATTCCGTGAGCCCATCACTACGTTTAATGCGGACTGAGCCAAAAATAAAACGGGTGACCGGGTTGTGCACACCCAGCCACCCTAGCTCCTTTATCAGGAGTGCCGGTTGGGTTCTTCGCGGCGATCCAATCTTGTTTGAAGCCATTCCAGCACTTCAGACTCAACCCATCCCACTCTGTTAGGGCCGACTTGTACCCGCTTGGGGAATTTACCGGCTTTTTCCAGTCGTGCAATGTGCTGAGGGGAGTACAGAACAACTTCCTTCAGTTGACGCTTTGAGAGTAGCCTCATCACGATACCTCCATAGATGGAGGAGCATCGCGATGCCCCAGGTTACGACAATACCTAGGCAGCTATGAATGTATGTGTTTTGGGGGGCTTTGACCAGCTTTTTAGCCCAATTGCACTTGTAAGTGCAGTGAGAGTGTAAGGGTGGGCTAAAAGGTGGGCTGTTATTATAAGATTCTAAATAAATCCATATAGAACAGTAAGTTATATTTTGAAATGGTGCCGGAAAGAGGAATCGAACCCCCGACCTTCTCATTACGAGTGAGCTGCTCTACCGACTGAGCTATTCCGGCGAAGGTGGAATTATAACGTATCCCGGCTGCGGGTAACCACTGTTACAGCGGGGCGGTGAGTATAAAGAAATGGCGGGGAACTGCAATCTGAGTGGATGGTCAGCCTCTATTGCGCAGGTGCACCACCACCTCAACCTTGTCGATCTCAGTATTGGAAGGGAGCCGCCGGGGAAGCTGGAGGGAGAGTTCCCCTTCGGGAATATCGGTCAGTTCCTGGGTTTCCGGATTAAAGTAGTGGTGGTGACTGTGAGTAGAAGAGTCATAAAAAGAGCGGCTTGGATCGACTACCAGTTCTCTGATCAATCCTTTTTCAGCAAACAGCCCCAAGGTGTTGTAGACCGTCGCCTTGGAGACCTGCCTGCCTTCACCATTGGCCAGCGCCATCACCTGATCGGCGGAGAGGTGCTGGGGCTTGCTCAGCATGACGGCGGCGATCTGAATGCGCTGGGCGGTGGGAGTGATGCCATGGCTGTGCAGTCTCCGGATTATCTCTCGCTGAGAATTGCTCTTCTCTTCTATTGAATCGTTCATGTCGAGATTATAGGCGGAATAACAGAGGTGCGTCTATTCAGGTTGTATCTGGGCTGTTTGTCCCAAGAGCGTAAGGCTCAGCGGGGCAAAGTGGAGGGCATTTTAGCAGAATATCTGCAACCAGCCGTACCCTAAATAGTTACTTTCAGATTGACCTTAGCGGTAAAACTAGCCTGCGGTCTTCAGATGTCAAATGGGCGAAACCATACTGTTGGTAGAAACGAGTAGCCTGATCATCTATAGCATCAACAACCATGGCATAGATAGCGATTTCACTGCTTATAGCAAGTGTGCGTTTGATGGCGTCCATTAAGAGCATTTTACCGATAGGGTTGCCCTGTGCCTGCTTTAAACAGGCAAGCCTGCCGATGAGGGCTGCGGGGATAGGGTGTCGAGGCAACTTGCGCGCCAGGTCAGGCGGCAACTGGGTAAGTTCTATGGAGAGTGTGCTGAGGGTGTAATAGCCTACAACTGTAGTGGGGGTGTCGGCTGCGGTGGCAACAAAGACTCTACTGATTTTGCGTTTTACATCCTGTCTGGCCTGTTTTCTTAGATAGCTGTCAAGCGACTCAACACCACAAGTGAAGGCTTGCCGGTCATGGGCATTGTTCAGCGGGGCTATGACCAGATTCCTGAAATTTGTCATTTGGAGGTCACGTGCTGATCATGCTCCTCTAAGGCTGTGGTTAGCTTTTTGTTGAATTCTTCCGGGGCTGCCAGCGCGTTAAAGAAAATCTTTGAATCTCTGGCATTCAAGCTCATAATGTCGTGTTCTTGAATGGTTTTCTCTGCACGCGCAAGTGCACTATTCAAAACAAATTTGCTAATAGTCTGGCCTTCAAAACTTGCAGCGCGCTCCAGCATCAACTTGGTGCTGTGCTTGAGGCGGAGATTAATCCGTTCGTCTTTAGTCTGTGAGGTTGAGCTCATGGGGCGTACTCTTAATTGGGTATTATACTGATACTCAAAACGTACGTCATAATGGTGTCTTTATCAAGATAGTGGGGTGTTGTGAATGTCAGGAAGTGAAGCATTCATTATGCTCGCGGCCGGTCGCGTTGAATTCCAGCAGGGGTAACGTTGCTGTCGGTGAGACGCAGCTCCCAGGCATTGAGTCTATTGTCGTCTGTTTAGCGCAGGTGTCAGTATACCGGATGGCAGCCGGGTCGATCTTCCCGACTGGTCAAGTCCTAAGTTATTACCAGGAAATCGCACAGGTATTGGTTACTACCAGCAGAGATCATCAGTATTGCTATTAGAGCTATCTCTCGCCTTTTTGAGACCAATACTGTTAATGAAAAAGCGTTTGCAGGTCGTATCGCTGGTTTGTGAACCGTAGTATTGTGCCCGTGCAGTAAAGGTAGCTCCCCCAGTTGTTATCTTTAAGACGTAGTAATCATTCTCGGTTCGAATGTTGTTGTCTGTATCACCACCTACTGTTGCAGTGTTCAATGCACCAAGCCCGTAATTATTGGCCAGGTCACCAACCTTGGTGGCATAGCTACCTATTACGGTATAGCGTCGTTCCTGAGCCTGTGAAATTCTCAGTAAGGCTGATTGCGCTTCTGATCGCCTGCTTTTTTGTACCTGCGACTGATAGGACGGATAGGCTATAGCGGCCAGAATACCGATAACGGCCACTACAATCATTAATTCAATAAGGGTGAAACCTGTCTGGCGAATCAACATTATGTAATCCTGAGCTCTGAGTCGATAGCTATTTCAGTTGGATCCATGATTTTCTTCCTTGCGTATATGGAACTGGGTTTTCAGTCGTGATGTCAATTGTTGCTTTTGAACTACTGGAGTATTTGAACTCTTTTTTGCCATCAGGGCTGGGAAGAATGCTGGGTGTCTGCAAGATAGCAGGTGATCGTTTACTACTGGGATCTAATTGTGCGTCCATGACGCCATCACCATCGGAATCAACGCTCTTTGAATCATCGGCATCAAAATCGCCATCACCATCCAGATCAAAGACGGGTATACCCAATGCGCTGCCATCAGCGGCATCTAACTCCATGAGCCAACTTGCACCACCATAGGAACAAGCATGGTCGGAGGGAATGGTCGTGATAAATATTATTCGACCGCCACGTAATAGGGAGCTTGTTACCTGGCGCTCGCCCCTCTCGGGTAAGTCGATATACCAGCCCATTTTCCCACTTAATTTTGTGCTGTCCCAATTCCAGCTTGAAATAGTGTGGGTCGAGACAAAACGAACATCGAAATTTTGCAGCAGCTCGCCTGTAGTGCTGGCTGCATTGCTTGCGCATGTCTCGGCATAGGTGCCTGTTGTAACGCACTGCTGCAGCAGATTATCCCCGGATACAGTGATGCTTGGAGTAGCTCCTGGAGAAACACCATCTGCATCTGTATATGATGACGTGCTACCACTGTTCCATACATCCCAAATTCCATAAAAACGCTGTACATCAGTTCCCGCTGCATTATCCGTGGTCTCTATGTATTTTCCGGTGCCAAAATAGACCATCAAGCCAGGGAGTCCATTGGGGTGCAGTCCCACCTCGGGTCGTGAGGTGATTGCCTGCGCATACCCGGTGGCGTCGGCAGGGGCTGTGAAGAGCGGGCTGGAACTAAAAGCTGATATCCATGTGCCGGTCACAGAGTCACTTGGAATAAATTTCCACATATTCCCTTTCAAGTCACCGGCGTAAATGACATCGATAATGCCGTCTCCATTAGTATCTACAGGTGATGCCGTGGAGAGGCCGTTGTTTCCAGTAGTGTCAACAGTAACGGTGGATATCAATGCGCCTGTTTCAATATTGACGACATAGAGTACAGCATGACCAGAGCTGCCTGCATAACCGTTGCCGAACACAGCCACCCAAGTGCCATTATGATTTTTTACAATAGATGGGCGCGAAAAGGTATAACCCAGTTCACTGAAATCAGTTATGGCTGGAATGACTTCCCACAATATAATATTGCTGGCATTACTCTCGGTGAAAGATGATGGATCTGTAACATCAAGGGCATAGATGCCTTGTCCCCCAGCATTTAATCCACCCAGCACTACGGTATGCCATTCCTTATCACTTGAAAAAACCACATCCCCTGCTGATGGAGAGCCATCAACATAGTATTTATGGATATAGTTTGGTGAAGTTAATGCTGTCATGCTAGGGAATACAGATAATGGCACATAGGCCAGTTTTTCACTACCATCTGCTGCATTGAATCCATGCAGCATGCCGTCATTCGCGCCTACATAGAGCATCTTTGTTCTAGCCGCAACTCGGGCCTTGAAAGTAGAGTACATTTCCACGTCGCTTGCTTCAAGAATATCGCTATAGCCAAAGTTCGGCGCGCCTACAAAGACGGGAGCCGAACTGATAATATCTCCTAATATCTTGCTGCGGTTTCTGAAGATGCCACCGGTGAAACGAATCTCCTTGCTTTGATCGCCTCTCAGATAAGCTACTCTATCTCCGCCATTTTCATCTGTTGAGCCTGAGTCTGGATCCGTGTTAAGTATCGCTTTTTGTGCGTCACTCATGTCAGCCCAAATGAAGGCCATGCCATCATTGGAAAGGTCAGTGGCAGCAGGGTCATAGGTGATTATTTGTCTGCCGGCGCTGGTCAGCAGAGTCCCGGCATCACCAGTCGCGCCCCAGGATGATGTGTCAAGTGTCAAGCCACCGGTAGACGGGGTAACGGCGAATTTCAATAATCCACCTGACCAGTCGCTGCTGTCGAAGAGGGCCTGGAAAATGTTTGTGCCTGTATCAAGCTTCTGGGAGTTGGCTGCAGTAGAAGAAGCAGAGGCGACCTCTGCTGATATGCTCATGAAGACACTACTAAGTGATGTCTCCAACTCAGATGGATTGGTGGAGTAAAAATAGGTGTCAGGAAGGTTGTCGTTATTTGCATCCCACTCATAGCTTTGGTCAGGTTTTCCATTTGGTGCGATGGTTCCCGCAGGACGTTTTGCCGGGTTGGACTCCTCTTCAAATCCACCCCACTTGGCCGCGTAGAAGAGGGGCGTTTCTAGCTGCGTGGCGCTGGTAGTTCCCAGGTAATAGGTGGCCGAAGTAGCTGGATCACCATAGGAACACGGTCCTTCAGAGCCAGATGTGCAATCCGGTATGCCTGTTGCAGTATCATCATAAGCATCAAAATTATTGTGACCGGAGTGGATATGTAAACCATCAGCGGTAGTACCTGAAATCACATAACCAAAACCATGGATACCGCCAGTCGATGCCCCATAAACATCGGTAGTCACCCTTATTTCTGTGCCCGCAGTAGATGCATCCACATCAGATCCAATTTCATATTCGATTATCCCCCCCATATCTTGGTCATAGTCACCCCCATATTGAGCTGACTCCCAAAGCACCAGAAACTTACCCGTCGCGGTTCCACCTGTAACGGTATGCGGGTTAACAATTTTAAAATCGACTATCGCACAGTTTCCGTTATGCCTGCTTCCTCTATATTCCATGCAGGCCGGAAGAATAACCACCTCTCGCCCCTCGGCATCATTAGGTACGGGAACCTTGATAACAGGCTGAGCAGGACTTAAGGCCACACCAAATGTTTTTACACGCACATCTGCGGAAGTGACGCCATCGTATGCAGTCAGGTTAGAACGGATAGATTCTGTTTTTGCAAAATGCGCTAAACCAGAAATATGATACGTACCCTCAAGCCATGGTGCCTCAGGACAGGTTCCCGTTGCATCTGACAAGGTGTCAAGATCTTTGGCCGTACATGCCTTATTCATATCACCTGTAATGGAACCGACAAAATAGGTGCCTGCATCGGTAATCATCTCACCTACACCCACCTTGTCGGTGAAAGCGTTGAGTGTTTCCGAAGCGCCAAAGTCAGAAAATCCACTGAGTTGATCCCCGTCAAAACTGCTGGTACTTGCATTAAACTGAATGATATTGGCAGGTGCACAATAATTATTAGATGTTAATGGGTCAGACCATAGGGCTGTACCCAGGTTATTGATATACGAGGTATCCGTTGCAGAAAAATCGGCTGTAGCTGACTTTCCTGCCAAATATCTCAGACTCTCATAAAACAACTCTGACTGTGGATTTCCCCAGTTACTACACTCACCATCACTAAATCCAAATTTAGCAAATGAACAACTATCCAAGTCATTGTATTTATTGCTTCCGGTATCGAATCTGCTGATGCGTAACTTATTCAAGGTATCAACAATACCCCCACCAGTAGGAGCGGCTGAAAAAACACCATCGGTCGTTTCATTCACCTCATCAGCAAAACCACTTATATTTTTACGCAGCACACCGCCAGATTTGTTTTTTTGATAGCTACCCGTCATGAGCCCAAACTTGATCTGATCATCTTCACCATACTCATGAAGCAGTCCAATGGGCTTGGCATTGCCACTTGGATATGTCTTACAGTTATCCTCAAGCAGCCCCGCCACACACACCTTTACACGAACATCATACTCCGCACTGCCGGTTGCGCTGCTACTTGGTGGTGTTGTTGATGCCGGAATATCTGTCACAGCGGGATCATTATTATTGGAGTTGTTACTTTCACCACTCCAATGACACTGATTCACCTCATGCGCTGTCCACAAGGTGTAGTTACCTATCGCAATACGCATAAGTGGTGGGGCTGTAATATCCTTTGAGTTACCTGATGACGCGTAGGTTGTATTGCACACGGATATATCTGATGAATATGGGGTTAGTTTCCCAATATCTGAAGTATCACTGTAGTATTTAACAAAACTATGTGCATCTGTGGGTAGGTATGCACGTTCCAAAACAGTCGCACTTGAAGTGTCAGTTGACCGCATGCCGCCATAAAGCATCTTCCTGACAGCATCCATTCGACTCATGGATACCCAGTTTAGAAAATTGCCACTCCAGTCACCGGTCACAGAGTCACAGTATTTATCTGTCGTAACCGCCTCTGGATTAAATGATCCACTACTGTAGCTATAGCATTTATAGCTATCAAAATAGCCGTAATAATCAATAGTATGCTTGTATGTTGTTTCCGCTTCTGGTGAGCTATCCAAGTTAGAATAATCATCATAAGCTTTAAAGTAGAGCTGGTGATCATTTGACATATTCAGCATCACCAGTGGCTCCGCTGATTGAACTAAAAACAGTGGTGATTGTGTCAGGCTGCTGGAGCTGATGGCCAGCGCCTGAGACGAGAAGAAAATTATCGATGCTGCACAACAAATAGACCAGGAGTAGCGGTGACTAAATAAGCCGTTACCAATGTCCATAATTCACCTCACTCACCAGAAAAAGGGTATAAAGTATTCGAAGAAAACTCACGCTATATCGATGTAAAAACCATCGGGCCGTTCGAAATAGCTAACGATAAAGGGTGCTTTGCAGCACAACCTCAGCATTTGGGCTTTGACCCCAGCCACTTGCGGTTGACCGGTAATAACGTATTTTTGGGGGCTGTTCGGGAAACCCTCTAACCAAACTACTGCTTGGCATATATACTTCAGGAAGGCGCTCGATATAATAGCTAGGATTTTGTGAAGTGGCAGCCGTAATTTCACTAATCGTAACAGTGACAGAATTGTTGGTACCAAAAGGATCCAGGCTGGGATTGCCCTCATGGGTTCCGTTGGTACCACTCCATGCCATTGCGTTGAAGGCGGTATCATTTAGCAGGGCATTCTCGGCTTCACGTAATGCGGTCTCCGCTGCTTCGAAGGCTATCTGACTGTCGCGGTAGTTTCCCGCCATACGCTCTTCTAAAACGGTATTTCTAGCTCCAGTAATGCCAAGCAGAGTGAGAATAAATAGAAATACTAGCACTACCACTAATACGACACCTGATTGACGGGGTGCGGTTTGAATGTACAGATCATCTCTCATGGAGTTCGATTCCTTAATACAAACAACCCTGTAAATTCTTTTCGCAATAATTTATCAGTGGGGGTAGTGGTTGTACCCTGAAATGTATAGGAGCTGGGTGTTTGGAGCGCGCTCTCGATGCTGTCCACAAGTAGTGAGATACGAGCGCTCACAACACCGTTCCAATTGCTGGCGGTGGTGATCTGGCCTGCATCCATGTAGCGTTCCGCCTCGCCGTCATCATCCACATCCACGCCGTATAATACCTGAAGGTTAGAGATGCCCTCGACCAATTCTGAAACAGTGCCGGTTAGATCTTGCATGTAGAGTGAGATTACGTTATCACCCTGATAATTATCTCTCCCACTATCTGCCACGAAAAAGGTCTCAATATAAGGTTTTACAATGATGGTGTCGGCACCAAGCTGCTTGGTAAGTGTAGCGCTGTTATTAAACGTTACTTCACCCGATGTAATGGCATGTTTAACAACGGATGACGTAGTGTTTTCGGTGGCTCTAAACAGGTCTGCAGTAGCACAGTCGGTGATCAGTACGTAGTCACCCTCAAGTAGCGTGTTGTAAGCAGATGACACTGGGATATCGCTTTGCTGTGAAGTTACCGCGCTGCCTGTTAAACTGACGCCATCTGCCCCGGAACCACGTAAAGTAATCGTATCTGTCCCTACTACCAGCGCCATACTTCCTATTGTTGTACCAGATGCCACATTATTTTGCCCGGTGATGGGTGTGTCGGTGGTAATGGTGGTGAGTCCCGATGGAGGTGAGCTGGCAATCACATTAGGGGGAACAGATTTTAGTCCGCCACAACCAAAAAAACCGGCCGAACGTACCGAAGATGCTATTTTCTGTATAGCAAAGCGACCACTCTCCTGAGTTCTTGCTATGCCTTCCTGGGTACGGAAGGTAGCACTATTGCCGAGAAATACTTCGCTTATTCCCAGCAGCAATACCAGTCCAATGGCCATACCTACCATTAGCTCTACCAAGGATAGACCTTGTTGGCGGTGGATAGATCGGTAGGCCATGTTTTTAATCCTCATAATTTTGTTGACAGTTGAAAGGTCATCAGATTTGAGGCGTCTCTTCGGTCATCCCATTGAACTGCCACGGTGGCTAATCCGGTGTTGTCTACCGTAATTTCCCCATCACCACCCGGTAGTTTTTCCAGTGACTCTACCCACTCTTTCTCATCGGCAGCGGCCATATGGATGTCACTGCAAACTGAAGTACAAACCTGCGTAGGCTTTGCATCATCAAAATCACGTGCGTAGTTGCCAGCCAGTGCAACTGTTCTGTTGGCTCGCATGCGATCCATTATGTCGTAGGCCATAACGACCGCCTGGGAGCGGAGATAGGCGCTGTGATTATTGCGTAATGCCGTTGCCTGCAGCCCTGCCATTCCGAGCAAACCAATACTCAGAATTAGAAATGCAATCAGTGCCTCCAAGAGGCTAAAGCCTGCCATTTGTCGCTTGCTGATCTTCATATGTTTCTCGCCATCATGAGCAGGTTGCCGTGCTGGTAATCTTGTGAACACGAATCATTCCCAGTGCAGAAACCCGAATACAGCGACTGGCATCGCCAGTAGTATTGGGTTGGGACATGGAAAAAATGATATTTCCAGCAGTGGCAGTATTTTTTGCTCCATCTCTGGTAAAGCCAATGTAAGCCTCTGTAGTGGTTATAACTGGGGTACCAGGCAGGGGTTCCCAGTGTTTAAGTACCACATCGGAACCACTATAGGTGCCGATTACCCCGGTGTCTGTAAATACATGCCAACCATTTACCCAGCTAGTATTGGTGCCACAGGTCGTATTGGAGGCGCTGGCTGTGGATTTTGGGCAAACAGTTACATTGCTTCCCCGGTTGATAGCTTCTGTTCTGGCGACACTAAATGCAGAAAATAGTGCGTTTGCCTGGGTGGTTGCTCGATTGTTGGCTATGAGATAGCGGAAAGATGGTACGGCGATAGTCAGTAGAATTGCTGCTACTGCTATCGTCACCATCAACTCCACCAAGGTAAAACCTGTAGTCTTCTTTTTCATACGATTTAACCTAGAGTGATCGAAAACTGTGATCAAGCGCTTTTGGATGAACGGTAGTAAATCCAGGATAAACGGTATGCTTAATGCAGTTACTGTGAACCAGTCTGCAGTGACCGGGGTAGTGAGAAGACTACATTTTCCTCGTGACCGGTGATTGATGAGACACTGCTGACGCCGGCTTGCTGAAGATGCTTGATCACATTTTCCACCAGTATTTCCGGTGCCGAGGCGCCAGCGGTGACGCCTATCAGGCTCACGCCTTTAAGCCATGGCGTCTGGATGTCGTCGGCCCCATCGATAAGGTAGGCGGGGGTGCCCAGGTTTTTTGCGATCTCTCGCAGGCGGTTGGAGTTGGAGCTGTTGGGAGAGCCCACCACCAGCACCAGGTCGCACTGCCGCGCCAGCTCTTTTACCGCATCCTGGCGGTTCTGGGTGGCGTAGCAGATGTCGTTCTTTTTTGGCCCCTGAATTTCAGGAAAGCGCTCCCGCAGTGCATTGATCACCTTGGCGGTGTCATCCATGGAGAGGGTGGTCTGGGTGACGAAAGCAAGTTTTTCCGGGTTCTTTATCTCCAGTTTCCCCACATCGTCCGGGGTGGCGACCAGGTAGATGCCGCCGATATCGGTTTTTTTCTCATACTGTCCCATGGTGCCGACCACCTCGGGGTGTCCCGGGTGACCGATCAGAATCACTTCGTGGCCATGGAGGCTGTAGCGGGACACCTCCATATGCACCTTGGTCACCAGCGGACAGGTGGCATCAAAGACCTGCAGATCGCGCTGTTCCGCCTCCTGCCGTACTCTCTGGGAGACGCCGTGGGCGCTGAAGATAACGGTGTTGCCGTCGGGGATTTCGTTGAGCTCATCGACGAAGCGTGCCCCCCGTGACTTCAGGCTCTCGACGACGAAGCGGTTGTGCACCACTTCATGGCGGACGTAGATGGGGGCACCGAAGATCTCAAGGGCGCGATCAACGATCTCGATGGCGCGATCCACTCCGGCACAGAAGCCCCGGGGGTTGGCGAGAAGTATCTTCATTGCCCGCCGGAGACCTCCAGTATCTGCACGGTAAAGGCGATGTCACTGCCGGAGAGGGGGTGGTTGAAGTCCACCTCCACTTGCTCATCACCGATCTCGCCGATGATGCCGGCCACCTCATCACCCGCCGGTGTCTCAAAGCCGATCACCAGGCCTGGCTCCAGCTGCAATTCCGGGGCAAAGTCGCTACGGGCTACCAGCTGAACCTTCTCCTCATCCCAGGGGCCGAAGGCGTCATCCTCTTCGACGATGATGCTCTGTTTGTCCCCCGCCTTGAGGCCGTAGAGCACTTGCTCAAGCCCCTCGGTCAGACTGCCTTCCCCCAGAGTAAGGGTGGAGGGCTCCTCATCAAAAGTGGAGACCGCTTCGGTGCCGTCGTTGAGGGCAAGGGAGAAGTGGAGGGTGACGGTGCTGCCGGGGGTGATGGTGGGGGTTTGCTGTGACAAGGTAGATATCCTGTTTCAAGTGTTGTGACGAGATATTATTGGCCGGTGTTCAATCTGGAATGTAACTATGTCAGTTGGCGCCAGGTACTGTTCTGGCGTAGGAGCGAACTCAATGTCATTAACTTAAGCTTAATACCATGGTCATCCCTGCATAGGATGGAACCCAATGGTCGAACTTCCCTCTCTCCCGTCATACCCGCGCAGGCGGGTATCCAGCGCTACGGAGTGCTGTCCCATGGATTCCCGCCTACGCGGGAATGATGAGCCTGAAGTTTACAGGGAATTTTCCACCTAAGTTAATGGCATTGGGAGCGAACTTGTTCGCGATTAGCTTCGTAGGAGACTCTTCGCGAACAAGTTCGCTCCTACAACAGTTTCGTTCCACCATAAATGGGACTTTTAGACTTCCATGATTATTCAGCACTCTGCCATAACTATTCAAACTGCTCATAAAGCCTGCCAGTTCAAGGCGCAAAATGTGATTTTACATGTACATGAGTAAATGGTCATTTTTGTAATGCATGAGTGGCAGATTTTAGGGGTGAGCTGAATAGTTACTCTGGAACTATGGCCCAATGGGTTCCGGTTTGCTCCAAAACACCTCCTCCCCACCGTTCTGACGTGCCAGTGTGCGTGCCATGACAAACAGCAGGTCGGAGAGGCGGTTGATATATTTGAGTGCGCCTGGGCTTACCTCTTCATCCGACAGTCGGGTAAGGGCGGTCAGGCGCCGTTCGGTGCGGCGGCAGACGGTTCTTGCGTGGTGACAGCTTGCCGCTGGGAGATTGCCGCCAGGGAGGATGAACTCTCTGAGTGGCGGCAGATCAGCGTTGAGGCTGTCCAACTGCTGCTCCAGTTGGCTCACGGCATACTCTGTGATCACCAGATGCCCTGGTATCGCCAGCTCGCCGCCGAGGTTAAACAGGTGCTGCTGTATCTCCGTCAACATTTTGCTGATCTCTTCGCCGGGCTGATGAGCAATGAGCAGGCCGATCAGGCTGTTCAACTCGTCGATGCAGCCAATCGCCTCCATACGCGGGCTCTCCTTCTCCACCCGGCTGCCGTCACCAAGGCCGGTGGTGCCGTCGTCGCCGGTGCGGGTGTAGATTTTCGAGAGTCGGTAGCCCATGGTGCGGCCCTTGTGTGATTATGGGGAAAGTGAAGATTATACCAGTCGGTGCCGGTTGGTAGTTATTTCCTGCCAATGGTCTTAAACTGCGCCTCACGATCTGAACCATTCTGGAGATTACCATGTTGATTGAAGGGCCCATGAACATATCCATCGCCGATCCCGCCAGCGGAGAGGGAAGGGTGTTGTTGATTACTTTCACCGAGGCGTTCCAGGAACTTGATACTCCGGCTCAGGGGGAGGTGTTTCGTGAGCATCTGCAGGTACTGCAGGAGGGCATTGCCGCCATCGGCGATGAGAACGACCACACCCGCGCCGGGATGATGATCGTACAGCAGTTTGCCGAGCAGTTGCTGCCCTACATAGAGAGTGGTGATCTGGCGCTGGAGGAGAGCATGGTGATCCAGATCTCCGACGAGTCCCAGGCGGTGGCGTTGGATTCTCTGCTCAATCCCTGATGACAGGATTGGTGTCGGCTGCAGTGTGCTTGTGTAGGAGCGAACTTGTTCGCGATCAGCGTCGGTGTGTGCTCATCGCGAACAAGTTCGCTCCTACAATAAATCCCCTGAACACTCGGCGAAACCGGCTACAGTATTTTCATGCAGAGCCGGTTTTTACCAAATATTGTGCTCCGTGGGGCACCAGGCTAACCATTAGATGAGCAACGCAGTACCACAGATCGGATTTGTCAGCCTCGGTTGCCCGAAAAACCTGGTCGACTCAGAGCGAATTCTCACCCAGTTGCGTGCAGAAGGCTACGCTATCGCTCCCTCCTATGAGGGCGCTGACCTGGTGGTGGTCAACACCTGCGGTTTTATCGATCCTGCGGTGGAGGAGTCTCTGGAGGCGATTGGCGAGGCGCTCAACCGTAACGGCCAGGTGATTGTCACCGGTTGCCTTGGCGTCAACGAAGCGGATGTACGCCAAGCCCATCCCGGTGTGCTGGCTGTGACCGGCCCCCATGCCTACGAGGAGGTGATGACCGCTATTCATCAGCATGTCCCGCCCCCCCACGACCCCTATACCGGCCTGACGCCGCCCCAGGGGGTTAAGCTGACGCCACGCCACTACGCTTACCTGAAAATTTCCGAGGGGTGCAATCACCACTGCAGTTTCTGCATCATCCCACAGCTGCGCGGCGATCTCGTCAGCCGCCCTATCGGTGAGGTGGTGCAGGAGGCGGAGAATCTGGTGGAGGCGGGTGTGCGTGAGTTGCTGGTGGTCTCCCAGGACACCTGCGCCTACGGCGTTGACCTCAACTATCGCCCTGATCTGCTCGGCGGCGATCTGGTAAAGACCCGGCTGAAGGAGCTGAGTGAAGAGCTGGGTGAGTTTCAGGCGTGGGTGCGTCTGATGTATGTCTATCCCTACCCCAGTGTCGATCAGTTGATACCGCTAATGGCGGAGGGACATATCCTCCCCTATCTCGATATGCCGCTGCAGCACGGTGATGAGACCATACTGCGGGCAATGAAGCGCCCGGCAGCAACCGAGAGGGTGCTGGATCGCATCGCCAGCTGGCGCAAAATCTGTCCGAATCTGACCTTGCGCAGCACCTTTATCGTCGGCTTCCCCGGTGAAACCGATGGGCAGTTTGAGACCCTGCTCGCGTTTCTCCGTGAGGCTCAGCTTGATCGGGTGGGGGCCTTTGCCTACTCCCCGGTGGCGGGTGCGTCGGCCAATCGGCTCCCCGATCAGATTGCCGAAGGGTTGCAGCAGGAGCGGCTGGCCCGTTTTATGGAAGTTCAGGCGCAGATCAGCTCAGCGAAACTTGCAGCAAAAGTGGGTCGGGAGATGGTGGTGCTGGTGGATGAGGTGAGCGAAGAGGGCGTTATCGCCCGCAGTGAAGCCGATGCACCGGAGATCGATGGCAACGTCATTATTGCGGGCGACTGGGAACTTCAGTCAGGTGACTTCATAAAAGTGAGGATTACCGGTTCGGACGAGCATGACCTGTTTGCCGAGCCACTGGAGTAACTGCAGGCGCGCTTCTGGAAGTACAACTTATCCTACCGGGGTGATTTCAAAATTTTGCTGCAGAGGCCCTAACTGCGGGAAGGGGTAGGGAACGATCAGCTGTCATAGCTGGGTCACTACTCAGCGCTATGCTGTAACTGTTTAGATTGCCCCTGAAATTTGTCAGTTCAAGGCACAGAATGTGAGTTTACAGCTGTAAATGGTAACTATTCAACACGGTAATCTAGAACTCAGGCGTAGGAGCGAACTTGTTCGCGAAGAGCACATTTCGTAGTCCATCGCGAACAAGTTCGCTCCTACAACACCTTTGTTCCACCATAACTGTGGTTTTCAGGGTTTTGGTACAGAGCCGGTTTAAGGATAAAAAGGCACAAAATGCGAGTTTATGTGTGCAAATGATTATTTTTTAACACAGAAATGGTGAGTTTTAAGGGTGAGCTGAATAGTTACAGAGCCAGTATCGCCTTATTGACCACCCTCTATCAGGGCGTAAGCTGAGTGGTTGTGTATCGACTCAAAATTCTCCGATTCAACCACATAGGAGCCGAAGCGGTCATCACTGTTGAGACGCCCGGCCACATCACGCACCATATCCTCTACAAACTTAGGATTGTCGTAAGCGTGTTCGGTGACGTGCTTCTCATCGGGACGCTTGAGCAGGCTGTAGAGCTGGCACGACGCCTCCTCCTCAACCAGGTCGATAATCTCTTCAATCCAGACAAAACCGGTAGTCTTTGCCTGGACAGTGACGTGTGAACGTTGGTTGTGGGCACCGCGATCGGAGATCTTTTTTGAGCAGGGGCAGAGGCTGGTTACCGGCACCACCACCTTGACATGTATGCTCGGCTCACCACCGTGAACTTCACCTATAAGGGTTACGTCATAGTCGAGCAGGCTCTGTACGCCGGAGACGGGAGCGGTCTTGTTGATGAAGTAGGGGAAGTTCATCTCGATATGGCCGGAGTCTGCCTCCAGCTTTACCGCCATCTCCTGCAGCATCTCACGAAAAGAGGTGACGCTGATCTCCTTTTCGTGGTCGTTAAGAATCTCCACAAAACGGGACATGTGAGTGCCCTTGAAGTTGTGTGGGAGATTGACGTACATATTGAAGTTGGCGACAGTATGCTGCTCGCCGTCGGTACGATCCTTTACCCTAACCGGGTGGCGAATATCCTTGATCCCCACCTTATTGATGGCGATCATGCGGGTATCTTCACTGCTCTGTACGTCGGCGATGTCACAGCTGGTTGTCACTATATCAATCCTCGATGCAATCAGCGCCGGCGGGGCGTTTTCTGCAATGATTCTGTTTGTCAGCGCCATGTCGGATGGTGAAAAAGCCGGAGAAATCACCCGGTTATCGCCCCCGAACCACTCTGTCGCTGTGGGAAAGCGGGCAATTATGAACCTAGCGGCAGCCCGGCGCAAGAAAAGCCACTGCTGGGGATATTACCTTTTTATATGAGGTTTCAGTGGGTGCGGGAGACGATGTAGTTGGCAATCCAGCGTAGTGGGTTGGCGTTTTCGTCCAGCGCTTCCAGGCTGGTCAGTGCTTCGTGGTGGAGTCGCCTGGCCATCTCTTTGGCCGCTTCCAGGCCCATCAGGGAG
>JBEVXT010000544.1:0-2172 GCA_040505955.1 Sedimenticola sp.
TCATTCCAACCCCTCCTCCAGCTGTTCGTTGTCACCCCGGTACTTTTGCGGCAGTAGTTGGCGAAACGGCATCAGCTTCTCCTGGAGGTTGTGGCGGTCACCGCTGTGACTAGCGCTCTCGGCGTCGATCTCCCCCTGACGCAGAAGGGAGTCGGGGTGTTCGATAATCTGTTTTTTACCGTAGCCGCGAAATCCCGGAGGCAGCTCCATTCGCTTGATATCCAAGGGCTGGTATTCAATCTGCGGGCGGGTGGCGTTCTCGTCCGGCCAGGTGAAGAGCGTACGGTTGAGCCACTCCTTGTCGTTGCGTTCGGGGTGATCCTCGCGGTAGTGTGCCCCACGGCTCTCGGTGCGTTGCAATGCGCCAAGAGTGACGCCGACGGCAATTTTGAGCATCCGCGGCAGACGATAGGCGAGCACCAGCTCCGGATTGGAACCGCAGTAGCTCTCGGCAACCCCTATCCTGCGACTGCGCTCAAGCAGTGACTCCAGCTGCCCCACCGCTGCTTCCAGATCAGGGCCGTTACGAAACAACCCGACCTTCTCCATCATGATCGCTTCCATCTCTCTTTTCAGTTCGACGGCGCTCTCACCGGCACCACCCTGGCAAAGCCGCTGCAACTTCTCCTTCTCCCTGGCGACAAAGGTCTCCGCCAGTGAAACGGATGGATCAAGAGAAGCAGCGCCTGCGCTGCAGAAGTCGGCGACGTACTCCGATACCAGCATACCGCTGACCACGGTCTCCGCCACCGAGTTACCCCCCAGGCGGTTGAAACCGTGCATATCCCAGCAAGCGACTTCGCCACAGGCAAACAGCCCCTTGAGCCAGGGACTCTCACCCCGATGATCGGTTCTGATGCCACCCATGGAGTAGTGCTGGGTGGGGCGCACTGGAATCCACTCCTTCGCCGGGTCGATGCCGAGGAAGTAGTTACAGATATCCTTCACCTCACGCAGGTTTTTGTCGATATGGGCAGCGCCAAGAACGGTGATATCGAGCCACAGGTGGTCACCGTAGGGGCTCTTTACCCCCTTCCCTGCGCGCATGTGTTCAGCCATGCGGCGGGAGACCACATCGCGGGAGGCCAGCTCCTTCTTATCCGGCTCGTAGTCGGGCATAAAACGGTGGCCGTCACAATCGAGCAGCAGACCGCCGTCCCCCCGACACCCCTCGGTAACGAGAATACCCGCCGGCACGATGGCGGTGGGATGAAACTGCACTGCCTCCAAATTGGCAAGGCGGGCGACTCCGGTCTCCAGTGCCAGCGCCTGGCCGATACCCTCGTTGATCACCGCATTGGTGGAGACACCGTAGATCCTGCCGTAGCCACCGGTGGCCATCACGGTGGCCTTGGCCAGGTAGGCACTGAGTTCGCCGGTGATCAGGTCGCGCACCACGGCACCGTGGCAGCGTCCGCCGTCATGGATCAGCGCCATCGCCTCCTTGCGTTCGTGCACCGGCACCTCTTCGGCGTTGGCGCGATCACCAAGGGTGTAGAGCATAGCGTGGCCGGTGCCATCGGAGGTGTAGCAGGTGCGCCATTTCTTGGTGCCGCCAAAATCACGGGCGGTGATCAGGCCGTGGGCGTGCTCAGGGGCTGTCAGGGTATGACGACTGCCGTCAATCACCACATCATGTTCGCCCCCTGCGACACGGTTCCAGGGTACTCCCCAGGCGGCAAGCTCACGCACCGCCTTCGGCGCCATGTGGGTGAAGAGGCGCGCCACTTCCTGGTCACAGCCCCAATCGCTGCCGCGTACGGTATCCTGGAAGTGGACATCCTCACTGTCCCCCATCCCTTTGACGCAGTTGCCGAGGCTCGCCTGCATCCCGCCCTGGGCCGCTACGGAGTGGGAACGCTTGGCTGGCACCAGCGACAGCACCAGAGCCTCCAGCCCCCGGCGCTTGACACCAATAGCGGTGCGCATACCGGCAAGGCCGCCGCCAATCACCAGTACGTCGGTATGGATCACTTTCATCGCGGTACCTCCACCCGGGCGGGGGTATACAGCTCACCCGCATCAGGAGCGTGTTCAATACCGATTTTGACAAAAGCGCCGAGGGTGGCCAGACCGAGCAGCAGAAAGAAGCCGGTCAATGCCCACTTCAGCCGTTTCAGCCGCTTGCGCAACATCCGGGGATCGGCGGTACCAAAAGGGCTCCACTTCACC
>JBEVXT010000544.1:2272-4049 GCA_040505955.1 Sedimenticola sp.
TGAGTTTACAGGTGTAAATGATCATTTTGAAACGCAGAAATGGCGTATTTTAGGGGTGAGCTGAATAGTTACTTTTCCGGAAGGTCTCATTCGCACCAATTCTCTACCGCTTTTTCCGCCCGGGTGATGGTTTCCCTCACCGCTTTGGCCGAGAGTATTTTGCGACTGCCATCGATCTGAGGCACATAGATCTGACTCGCTTCCCGATACTCCTGCAGCTGATTTTTTGCGTAGGCACACCTGACTTCCCGTTTCTGGGCCGTCTTTCTCTTTTTCGCAGCGGCCTCTTTCTTTGTCTGTCGATCCTGTTGATAACTGTCGAGCAATTTCTGCTGTATCTTTCTGCGCTCGGCATCGCTTGCCGTCCCCCTCTTTTGTTCTCCGGAGCCCGCCTTACCGACTTTTACCTTTTGCGACTTCTGATCCGGTGGCGGACGGTCGGTGAAATGCACCTTGCCGTTCTCATCCACCCAGCGATAAACCCCGGCGGTGAGCGGAGGGGCGGCTAACACCATCAGGGCAAGAAGCAACGAAACAGTGCTAAACCACTGTCGGTTGAGGTGGGTTACCGTCATTCGATGCGACCTAATCCTGCTCATCAAACAGCGCACTTTTCTCATCTCTGCTAACCTGCCCGCCGGGCCTGGCTGCTTCCATATCGGTGTGTTCCACACGGTTTCGTCCTCCTTCCTTTGCCTGATAGAGCAGCGCATCGGCTTCCTTGATCAGGGATTCTGCAGTCAACCTGCTGTTTCTTCCAAAAATAGTGACGCCGATACTCACCGTCACAGAAAGTTTCCCACCTTCAAGCTCAAGCGGTGTATCGGCAATCGCAAGACGCAGCCGCTCGGCTACAGCAACGGCGCGGGGCAGAGGGGTGCCGGGGAGAATAAGGACAAACTCCTCGCCGCCGTAACGGCAAGCCACATCCACCCGGCGCAGTAGTTGCACCATGGTCTCCGCCGTCTGGCGCAACACCCGGTTGCCCACCTCATGCCCCCAGGTGTCGTTTACTTTTTTGAAGTGATCGAGGTCGAACATCATCAATGAGGTGGGCTGACCGCTACGGCGGGTGCGCTCCATCTCCTGACCCAAGGCCAGGATGAAGTAGCGGTAGTTGAAGAGACCGGTGAGTGTATCGATATGCACCAGACCTTCAAGCTCAGCGGTGCGAAAGCGCAGCGCCACCAGCTCATCTATATGCTGGCACTGACTCTCTGCTACCGGACATTGCGGTTTTTGCGCGTCTTTGCTATCCATTACCCGAATGATGTGGGAATCCTAATTCGATCCTACGACCAATAAGAAGAGTTTACACCCCAGGGAACTTATTGCAGAAAAAAGTGTGTGGCGGGGAAGATCAAAAGCGAGCGCCTGGGTGCCCGCTTTTGCCGTCCAATAAAGCCCGCCGATTACATACTGGAACCCCTGGAGCCGGTAAACTCAGGGTAGGCCTCCATGCAGTCGCGTATTCCGATTTTTTATTTCCGGGCAAACACTAAATAATGGACATCTCTCTTTGCTCTGGTTATGGTTCCGTCCATGATTGATTCAAAACTATTTGATGACCTCGCCAAGCGGGTCGCTGGCAATGTACCCAGCGGACTGCAGTTCCTTCAGGAGGATCTGCAGAAAAATCTGCGCTCGGCTGTGGAGGCAGCCCTTTCCCACCTCGATCTGGTAACCCGTGAGGAGTTTGAAGTGCAACAGGCGGTGTTGCTGCGTACCCGGGAGAAGCTGGAACAGCTGGAGGCGCAGGTGGCGGAGCTGGAGAGCG
>JBEVXT010000545.1:0-4517 GCA_040505955.1 Sedimenticola sp.
GTGACCACTCTGACCACAGGTGCAGCCGTCATTGGCAATGATATGAAGGATGCGGTGGAGCTTGCCATCGAGCAGATGGGCGGCAAGATGGGCGGCCTGGATGTGGAGATCCTTTTCGAGGATGACGGCTTCAAACCTGAAATTGGCAAACAGAAGACCGATAAGTTGGTGAAGTCTGATGATGTAGATTTTATCGCCGGTTATATCTGGTCTCACGTCCTTCTTGCTTCGCGTAAATCGGCACTCGATGGAGGCAAGTTTCTTATCAGCGCCAATGCGGGGCCTTCGCAGATTGCTGGCAAACTCTGTAACAAGAACTTCTTCTCCACCTCCTGGCAGAACGATCAGACCCCGATGGCGTTGGGCGAAGTGCTGAACAAGAAAGGGATCAAAAAGCTCTACATCATGTCTCCCAACTATGCCGCCGGTAAGAATATGGCCGGTGGTGTGGAACGCACCTTCAAGGGTGAAATTGTCGGTAAGGATATGACCAAGTGGGGCAAGTCAGCTCAACTTGATTTCTCTGCCGAGCTGGCCAAAGCCAAGGCCTCCGGTGCCGACGCACTGTTTGCTTTCTATCCTGGTAAAGCCGGTGGCGCATTTATCAAGCAGTATGAGCAGGCGGGCCTTGTGGGTAAGATCCCTCTCTACAGCGTCTTTACCGTAGACTCAATTAGCTTGCCGAAACTGCAGAAGGGTAAGCTACAAGGTGTGATGGGTTCCCAAACCGCTTCGTTCTGGGGCCCTGATCTGGATACACCTCAGAACAAGAAGTTTGTTGACGGCTTTAAAGCCAAGTATGGTCGTTACCCCTCCTTCTATGCTGCTCAGTCCTACGACTCTATTTACCTGATCAAGAGTGCAGTCGAAGGTGTCAACGGCAATCTGAAGGATAAGGACGGCATGCGCGCCGCTATGGAAAAGGCGAGCTTCCCATCAGTACGCGGCAAATTCTCTTACGGCAACAACCACATGCCAATTCAGAACTTCTACCTGCGTGAAGTGGTAGCCGATGCCGAGGGCGTATGGACCACCAAGATCACCGATACTATCTACACCAACCACCAGGATCCGTACGCAGCCAAGTGTAAGCTGTAAGGGGTTCGTGTAATTAAGTCAGATGTAGGGTGGGCACACTGTTTGTGCCCACCCTATGCATGGTGCAGAAAATGGTGGGCATAAACTCCATGCCCCCTACAAATCTGAATAATTAGTACCCATCTGGAAACTTCCCTCCTCCGCAGGGGGAGGGCATACGCATGTTTCCGGGTGGGCGCTAACAGGAAAGGTGAACTTCACAACTATGGATGCTTCGCTGCTTGTCACTCAACTGCTGAACGGTTTGCAGTTGGGCATCCTGCTGTTTCTGCTTGCCGCAGGATTGACGCTGGTCTTTGGCATTATGAATTTTGTCAATCTTGCTCATGGCTCCCTTTATATGGTTGGGGCCTATCTCTGTGCCACGGTTGCCCTCTGGCTCGATTCGTTTGTGCTCGGTATCCTGCTGGCTATCCCCGGGGTGTTGATTGTTGGCATCATCACAGAGATGTTGGTGGTACGGCATCTATACCAGCGGGATCATCTCGATCAGGTGCTTGCCACCTTTGGCCTGATTCTGGTGTTCGACAGTGCAGTGCACATGATCTGGGGCCCGGCTGGGCTGACCTTTGCGCTGCCACAGATACTCAACGGCCAAGTCACCCTGTTTGCGGGTATCGAGTTCCCGGTTTACCGGCTGCTGATAATTGCCGTGGGTCTGGTAGTGGCCTTGGGTCTCTACCTCTTTGTGGCCAAAACCCGAGTCGGTATGCTGATCCGCGCCGGTGCGTCTAATCCGGTGATGGTGGGTGCCTTGGGGGTGGATATCAAAACGCTATTTACCCTGGTATTTGCCATGGGGGCGGTATTCGCCGGTATTGCCGGCCTGATGATTGCGCCCATTACCGAGGCGAGCATTGGAATGGGTAAGGATATCCTTATCATTACCCTGGTGGTGATCATCATTGGTGGTATCGGTTCCATCCGCGGCTCTTTTGCTGCCGCTCTGATCGTCGGTCTAATCGATACTCTTGGACGCTCCTATCTCGATAGTTTCATGAAGCTGTTTCTCTCAAACCAGGCGGCTGAGACCTCGGCTCCGGCGATCTCTGCGATGCTGATCTACATCCTGATGGCGGTCATACTCTACTTCAAACCGGAGGGCTTGTTCCCTCCCAGGAGCCGCTAAATGCTGAATTGGTTGCGTGATGCGGATGCAAACCGCTGGACCATGTTGGTTGGCTTGTTGCTCCTTGGTCTGGGGCCACTGATTATCGAGTGGATCGAAAAACCGTTCTACCTGGACTTGATGATTCGCATCATGATCCTCTCCATTGCCGCCTCAAGCCTCAACCTGATTCTCGGCTATGGCGGTATGATCAGCTTTGGGCATGCAGCATTTATCGGTATCGGTGCCTATTCAGCGGGCATTCCTGCCTATTACGAAGAGTATAATGGTCTGCTGCAGTTGGCCATCGCCATTGGCTCCGCCGGTCTCTTTGCCCTAATTACCGGGGTCATCTGCCTGCGCACCAAGGGCATCTATTTTATTATGATTACACTGGCATTTTCTCAGATGGCCTTCTTTACCTTTGTCAGTCTGGAAGAGTACGGTGGTGATGATGGTCTGGTGATTGATGTGCGTAGCGAGTTCGGTTCGCTGATCGATTTTGAGAGCGATGTCCAACTCTACTACACTGTCTTAACCTTGCTGTTGGCGGTGCTGTTTCTGGTTCACCGTCTGGTTCGCTCCCATTTTGGCGGGGTGATCCGGGGCGCTAAAAGCAATATCAGCCGCATGCAGTCTCTCGGTTTCAATACCTATCGTTATCAGCTGATCTGCTACGTTATCGCCGGTATGATCTGTGGCCTCTCCGGCTGGCTGCTGGGTAATTTTACCGGCTTTATCAGTCCAGAGATGATGGACTGGACCCGCTCTGGCGAACTACTGTTTATGGTGGTACTGGGCGGTACCGGTACACTCTTTGGCCCGGTGCTGGGCACCTCCGCCTTCATTATTGCGGAGGAGGTGCTCTCCGGTATCACCGTCTACTGGCAATTTATCTTTGGAATCATGCTGATCCTGATCGTGCTATTTGTGCGCGGCGGACTCAGTGGCATGATCTCCCGCCGGGGAAAAGCCAATGAGTGAACCTGTTCTTGAGACCATTGATCTACAGAAGAGCTTTGGTGGCATCGCCGCTACCAGTAATGTCAGTATCAGGGTGGCCGAGCATGGTGTGCATGCTGTTATCGGCCCCAACGGTGCCGGCAAGACCACACTGCTCTCCCAACTCTCTGGCTCACTGATGCCCGATGCTGGTGAGGTTCGTTTTTGTGGCAAGGAGATTACCCACCTGCCTGAGCATCAGCGGGCGCTGCTTGGCATAGCCCGTTCGTTTCAGATCACCAGTATCTTCCATGATATGAGCGTCTTGGAAAATGTCGCGTTGGCAGTACAGGCACATGCCGGCCACTCCTACCGTTTCTGGTCAGATGCGAGGCAGGCGCAGGAGTTGTCCGGGCCTGCCATGGCCGCCCTCGATCAGGTGGGTCTGGGGGCACGTGCCAACGACAGTGCTGATGCCATGTCGCATGGTGAGCACCGTCAGTTGGAGATCGCCATGGCCCTTGCCTCTCGCCCGAAACTGCTGCTTCTGGATGAGCCCATGGCCGGTATGGGGCTGGAAGAATCAAAGCAGATGGTCGATATCCTGCTGGGCCTGAAAGGGCAGCACACCATGCTGCTGATCGAGCACGATATGGATGTAGTGTTTGCTCTGGCAGATCAGATTACAGTGTTGGTTTATGGCAAGGTGATTGCCACCGGATCACCGGATGAAATTCGCAATGACCCTGAAGTGCGCAGGGCGTACCTCGGTGATGAGGGGCAGAGTGATGCTTAAAGTCGAAGGGCTAAAAACAGCATACGGTGCTAGCCAGGTGCTGTTCGGTGTCGATTTTGAGATTGCCGTTGGTGAAGTGGTGACCTTGATGGGCCGTAACGGGATGGGCAAGACCACCACCGTTAACTCCGTTATGAATACCGTTGTCCCTCTGTCAGGGACTGTCTCTATGGGGGGTGCTTTAATAACAGGAAAATCCACCTTCAAAATTGCCCAGTCCGGCATCGGCCTGGTGCCTGAGGGTCGGCAGATTTTCCCCAATCTGACTGTTCTGGAGAACCTGGTGGCCACAGCCGCAAACCGGCAGAATGCCGACAACCCATGGATGCTGGAACGCATATACGCACTTTTTCCCTCCCTTCAGGCGCGCAGCAGTAGCATGGGAAATCTGCTCTCGGGCGGAGAGCAACAGATGCTTGCCATAGGCCGGGCGCTGATGACCAATCCAAAGCTACTGATTTTGGATGAAGCCACTGAAGGTCTGGCGCCATTGGTGCGCCAGGAGATCTGGAGTGTTCTGCTGCGCCTGAAGCAGGAGGGGCAGTCGATTCTCTTGATAGATAAAAACGTTAA
>JBEVXT010000546.1:0-20172 GCA_040505955.1 Sedimenticola sp.
GTCAGGTTATGTTAATGTTAGAGCTTGTCGGGAGCCCAATCAATCTCCGAAAGCGTATAACATGTCGATGGCCAACATTATACTAAGTACTAATGTTTTGAAAGTTAGTACTTATCTATCTCTTTCTGCTATATACTAATTTTAAGAAGGTTAGTATATGAGGCGGAAAGCGTGAAAATACCAGAATCACCACCATCTACGGCCAAAATCATAGAAGGGCTTATCCACGAAAAAGATAATCAAAAGCTTATAAAGCTTTTGGGTTCTAGTGTGGGTTTAACGGATAGCAAGGGTAGGTATGTCCACTGGGACAAGCTAAAGTATTTGGTTCCACCTGAAGGCTTGTCTAGTGAGGAATATTGGTTTTCTATAAAAACCGCGCGCCAAAAGGTATATAAACCGCTGCCTCTCGAAGATAAACTTGGCCAGAATTTCTGTTTTTGCGTGCCCGATATACTACAAAAAGAACTGCATTGGCTAGACCAAAATGCCGCTGGTAGCATAACGATGAACCAACCAATTACGAACCCCCATACCAGGGATACTTATTTGGTTAGTTCCCTTATAGAAGAGTCGATTAGTTCTAGTCAGCTTGAGGGGGCATCGACAACCAGAAATGTGGCGAAAGAGATGCTGCGGCAAGGAAGAACACCTAAAGATCATAGCGAGCAGATGATTTTCAATAACTATAAAGCTATGGGAGTAATAAGGGAGTATAGAGAAGACGATCTCACACCTTCACTTATTCAGCATCTTCACGAAATTCTGACTAAAGATACACTTGATGATCCCAGCAAGGCCGGGAGATATAGAGATATCTCGGATGATATTCATGTTGTTGATGCTAGTGAATCGTCGGTATTACATACGCCACCTAGTGCAGAAGGTCTCCCTAAGCGAGTCCAAAATATTTGTGATTTTGCAAATAATACCTTAGAAAATGAATTCATCCATCCTGTCCTAAAAGCAATAGCACTGCATTTCATGATTGGTTACGACCACCCATTTGTCGATGGAAATGGTAGAACTGCAAGGGCATTGTTTTATTGGGCAATGGCTAAGCATGGTTACTGGCTAATGGAGTTTGTTTCGATATCTAGCATTATTAAAAAAGCACCTGTCCAATACGGCAGGGCGTATCTTCATACTGAGACAGATGGAAATGATTTAACATATTTTTTGATCCATCAAATGGATGTGATTAGGGAGGGGGTTACATCATTACATGATTACTTGGGCCGGAAAGCATCAGAGATAGAAGAGGCTGAGAAGTTACTTGATAACTCAAAGGCTAAAGGGAAACTTAATCATCGACAGCTATCATTGCTTAAAAATGCGCTTAAAAATCCTAATGCAATATACAGGATACAGGAGCATCAAGTCTCTCATGCTATTAGTTATCAAACAGCGAGAACCGATTTACTTAAAATGTCAGATCAGTTA
This sequence comes from Sedimenticola sp., assembly GCA_040505955.1. Classification (GTDB taxonomy): domain Bacteria; phylum Pseudomonadota; class Gammaproteobacteria; order Chromatiales; family Chromatiaceae; genus Vondammii. Next base: position 1,444 of record JBEVXT010000546.1, read on the forward strand.
GGCCTTCTAAGAAAAAGGAAATATGGAAATTCTTTCGTATTTGTATCACCACCAGATTTAAGGTCTAGGTTAATTGAAAACAAGCTCTAACAAATGCATCAACTCGGATCAACTTCCGCGGTACATGTTCTGTGCTAAAAGAGCCTAGCACAGAGCACGTACCACTACGGTTGGCCAGTTATGCGGGCGTTAGCAATAGGAAAATAGAAATATGACAATTCTTAATTCTTCAACTATTGGATCAGGAATAGAACATGTAATTGTGCTACATGAATGGTTAGGTGATCATTCCAACTATGATCCAGTCTTGCCTTATCTCAACACCGAAAAGTTCAAATGGACTTTTGTTGACTTAAGGGGCTATGGATTGTCAAAGGGTTTGTCAGGTCAATACACTTGTCAAGAAGCTTCAGATGATGTTCAACGTTTAATAAATGAACTGGGAATTGGTAAAGTTGCAATTGTGGGACATTCTATGTCAGCCATGATTGTTCAAAAAATTGCTGTTGATAGTCCTGCTGTAATAAAAAAAATGGTACTGGTTACACCGGTCCCTGCATCAGGAATTCAAATCAATAACAAAGATGCAATTAACCTACGAGCCAGTGTTTTTGACGATCTTAAAATCCGAAATGCAATCAATCTAAGAACAGGTGAAAGATATAACTCAGCTTGGCTAGATGCGAAATTGAAGCTAGCAAATAATGCTTCTACTCAAGAGGCTCGTGCTGGATATTTGGAAATGTTTTTAAAAACTGATTTTAGCGACAAAGTTAAAGGGCTTAAATTGCCAGTTCGAGTAATTGTCGGGAAGTATGACATACCGGCATTTCAGAGACAGACAATACAAAAGCTGTTTTCAGAATGGTTCTATGATCTTGAGATTATCGAGTGCAATGAATCAGGACATTATCCAATGCTGGAGTGCCCAGTTTTTTTTGCAAGTACTTTGGAAAGACTAATTTCCGATTCCGGAAATTGCTAGCAAATGTTTACAGACCGACATTTTCCGCAGCTTTGCCACGAAAAACGTGGCTGAAACAGGCGTTATAAGCAAAAAAGGAATCTGCGTGCATCATGTTATGTTTGATATTGACGGAACATTAGTTCAGTCAATGAAATTAGATTCTGAATGTTTTGTTAACGCTGTCAGCAATGTTCTGGGTATTGCTATTGATATTAACTGGTCAAAGTATGATTATGTAACCGACTCAGGGATTCTTTATGAAGTGCTTTGCTCAATCGGGCGTGAAAATGAAAGGGAAGAAATTGAGTATAGAGTAAAAAGTGAATTTTTGAGGCTTCTTGATAATGCTGTCACGTTGACGCCAATAAAACAAACAGAAGGGGCATCTAATTTTCTTGCGAAACTAAAGAGTTTAAAGGGTATTACACTTTCTATTGCAACTGGTGGTTGGCATGAAACGGCTCAGCTTAAACTGAAGTCAGCGGACATTGATATTTCTGGTATTCATCTGAGCAGTTCGAGCGAACACTATGACAGAGTAGTGATCATGAAGTTGGCGCTATCAAAGTCACATGCGCAAAATCAGGATAGTGTCACATATTTCGGGGATGGTGAGTGGGATAGAAAAGCTTGCTCTAAGCTCGGTTACAACTTCGTCCTCATTGGAAATAAAACAGAGCATCACCAAAAAATGAGTGATTTTAATGATGTTTGTACGGCACTTGGATACATTGGCTTATAACAAAGCAATTTCACGCGGACGTCAAAAAGCGCCGTTCGTTCCTCACTATGCTTTTTGCCTCCGGTGAATTGCGGCGTTAGCTGTAAAAAGTAATTATGAGAAATCGATTTATAATTAACGTATTGCTTATAGCAACTGTTGTGATTTTGTTTATTTCACAGAACGCTTTCGCCTTAAATTTTGAAAGCGAACTTGTAGAGTCAGCAATTAAAAGGACTCAGTTCAACATTCAATATGATGGCTCCTACTTTCCTATCGGCTATCCCAATGGCGATGTCCCTGCAAACATAGGCGTCTGTACCGATGTAATAATTAGATCTTATCGGAAAATAGGAACTGATTTACAACAGTTAGTTCACGAGGACATCGCAGCCAACTTTTCAGCCTATCCTTCGAAAAGAATATGGGGATTAAGTAAACCCGATAAAAATATCGACCATCGTCGAGTGCCAAATTTACAATCATTTCTTAAAAGGCATGGTGAAGCCCTATCCGCATCAAGTAAAGCCAGTGACTATAAGCCAGGCAACTTAGTAACATGGATGCTTCCTGGCAATTTACCTCACATAGGTATTGTTACAGATCGGATTAGCAGTCAATCTGGTAACCCTCTAATAGTCCATAATATTGGTAGTGGTCCACAGCTAGAAGATATGATATTTAGCTACAAAATTACGGGGCATTATAGGTTTGTTCCACGAAAATATGACAAGTTGCGCGATGTGGATTGAAATACCTTTGGCTGAAAAACACCAAAGACATTGCAGCCGGTTCGCAAAGTGTTATATTTCGCAAGATGAGAGTAATGGGAATTAAAAGTAAAGTAGGGATTTCAACTGTAATTATTGTTGTTATATCTGGATTTCTCCTTCCGGAGAAACTAGTTATTCCCGTACTTGGTGCTTCAGAGAAAGATTGGAATCACGACACATTTTGGTATGAGCCGTGGGGTGCATCTGGTGTACATAAAGGCATCGATATATTTTCTTCTAATGGAACACCTGTGGTTTCCTCAAGTTACGGAATTGTATTATATAAGGGCGCTTTGTCTCGTGGTGGCAACGTGGTAGTAGTATTAGGTCCGAAATGGAGAATACATTATTATGCTCATTTAAAGGATATAAGCATAGGCTTTGGAGCATTGGTAAATACTTCTGGGGTATTAGGTAGCGTTGGGACTACAGGCAACGCTAAAGGAAAATCTGCACATTTGCACTATTCTATATTAACGCTAGTTCCATACGTATGGAGAATAGATAGTTCAACGCAGGGTTGGAAGAAAATGTTCTTTCATAATCCTAGTGAGAAATTATTGGGAAAATAAGCAGAAATATAACAAAAAGCTCAACACGGACGCTGCGCGTCCTCAGCGGCGTTTAAGTTTCGCACAATACCAGGACACCCATCACTAAATCGTGTTTGTGTAAGTGACGGGTGTCCTCTCGGTTCTTGATATTGGAATGTTGTGACCCCTGCCGTGGATTTCTAGTGAGGCTACATATCAAAAGTCAAAGATGACGGCTACAGTTCTTCCACGACGACGGGTGTGACGAACTCCGGTGGCTTTACGACGAGCACGGCGCAGTTCAGATGTTTGATGATGGCCGTAGCGGTGCTGTCAACGATCAAGCCGGTGAGTTCTGAGTGTACCAGGTCGCCTACGACGACCAGGTCTGCTTCCATGCTGACTGCGAGCCGGACTATTTCATCCCGATGGCTCCCCTTTACCAGGTGACACTCCGGGTTGAACGCGGGTAGCACATCGCTTGCCATCGACTCACGCAACTCAGAAAGACACGTATTCAACGCTTTCTTGTTTCTTTTTTGCTCTCTTTCAACATAGTCGCCTGCGTCAAACTGTAAAGGGGAACGTCCGCTTCGCATGTGCTGCTCGCCGTAGGCTTCCCAGGCGTGAACAATATGCAGCTCGGCAAACTGGGCGGTTGCCAGCCAAGTCGCGTTCTCCAGAATTCTGCGGTTTATCGCATATCTATCGTCCCGATGGCCACCCGGGCTCTCGTCCTGGTAAACGCCAGCGCAGACGCGTCGATGACGGTAGGGCTTTGGCGGTATCGATCTGACAAGCAGAACCGGGCATGGGCAGCTTTTCAGTAAACGCGAATCGTTGTCGCCGAAAAGGCGTTCTTTCAGGCTGTTCCCACCCTCTGCTGCCTTCAGTACCAAGTCCCGGCCATTGGAGACGACTTCCCGGGTAATTTCCTCATGGGGCCTACCGACGAGCGCCTTGGTCTGAATGTCGATGCCCGCGTGCAACCGGGCAACCAGTGCCTCGAGCCACCTGCGCCGGTTCTCCGTCATCTGCTCTTCCAGTTCGTCCGGGGAAGACACGCCCAGCTCGACACCGGTCGAGGCTTCGGTAAGCACTTCTACCACCGTCAGGGCTGACCGGTTGTCTTCGGCCAGGGCGACCGCGTAGCCCAAGATGGCTGTTTCGTCGATGCCCGGCGTCAGCACCAGCAGGATGTCCTTGTAGCCCGTCTGCTTGTCGGACGTAGGGGGCTTTTTGATTTTGTGGCGTCTCCCGCCGTGTCCCTCGTCAACGAGTCGCGTTGTAACCTCCGCAGAGACACCTGATGCACGCAACACGTCCCGGGTGAGTTGTAAACTGGTCGCTATGGTCTCGGGAATCGCGTAAGTGACGCCCAGTGAGAGCAGCCTCTGGGCCATTTTAATATCCCAGGCACGGGTATATACAGGCAGGTCGGGAAAGGCATCGCGTACTGTGACCACCGCTTGTCCGATACTCTCCATATGGTCCATGGCAAAGACCACCATCGAGGCGTTGGCCGCACCCGCAGAGCGCAGCACCTCTATGCGACTGGCATCCCCGAAGAACACCGGATAATCGAGGGCCTGGGCTCTGGCTACCCGTAGCGGATTGACCTCCAGCACCAGATAGGGAACGCCTGCCTTGGTCAGATTGCGGGCTAGATAATTCCCGAACCGACCGAAGCCGGCGACGATGATATGGTCGTGCGAAGAAGGGATAGGCTTGCTCGAGGGAGTGGCAGCCGGAGGAGTACTCGCAAGTGTCTGCCCAAGCCATGGGCTCAACTTCACCAGCAGGGGCGTAGCCACCATGCTCAGGGCAATGGTGAGCAGCAACAGTTGGTAGAGTTCCCCGTCCATCACACCGAGCATGTTGGCCAGCCCGAACAGGATAAAGCCGAATTCACCTGCCTGGGCAAGCAGCAGGGCGACATGCACAGATTCGGAATGAGAGCGTCCCGTAATCCGGCACAACACCCACAGGAACGTCGCCTTAAGCAGCAATAGGCCACCAACCAGCCAAGCCACCAGGAGTCCCTGTTGACCGAGGAGACCAAAATTGATGGACATGCCCACGCTTATGAAGAACAGCCCGAGCAGCAAACCACGGAAGGGTTGGATATCGGCCATGATTTGATGACGGTAGCGGGAATCTGCCAAGAGCAGGCCGCCAAGGAAGGCACCGAGGGCCATGGACAGGCCAGCCCACTCCGTGAGCCATGCGGCACCGAGTACCAACAGAATTCCGGTGGCGGTAAATATCTCGGGATTTCGTCGGCTTCCGGCAACGAGTTGGAGTACGGGCCGCAGGAGGATGCGACCCAGGACGAAGACACCGACAATTATCAGCACCGATTCCAGTGCGGCCAGCTCCACGTCCTGGGTGATGGTCAGCTCCTGCGTCGCGAGCAGCGGCAGCAGCGCAATCAGGGGTACGATGGCCAGATCTTGCAGGAGTAGGATGGCAAAGGCGGAACGGCCGTAGGCCGTGCCGAGATCACCCTTGTCGGCGAGTATCTGCAGGCCGAAGGCGGTCGACGAGAGGGCCAGTCCGAAGCCCACAACCAGGGCGGAACGTGTCGGCATCCCCAGCGTCAAGGCCACTAGGGTGATGACCGTACCGGTGGTGAGCACCTGAGCGGTGCCAAGACCAAACACGCTGCGCCTCATGACCCACAGGCGGGACGGTTTCAACTCGATGCCGATGATAAACAGCAGGAAGATGACACCAAACTCCGCGAGGTGCCGTATCTCGTCCACGGCGACGATGAAACCCAGCCCCCATGGCCCCACCACGGCACCAGCCACCAGGAAACCCAGCACCGCGCCGAGTCCGAGACGCTGAAACAGTGGCACCGCAATGACGGCCGCTGTCAGCAGAACGAGAATATCGGCGATGTAGTTGGTTTCGGTCACAGTTCAGTCCAGCGTCTATAAGGCTAAATATGCCTTTCATTCTTAGTCAGGGCTCGAAGCCGCATGAGTATTTTAGCCCCACGAGATTGGTTATCCCTTTTAGACACTACATTGAAAGAGCCAATCAGCTTTTCCTTATTCGTTAACTCCCTGTTGAAGAGTTTAGGATTTTTACTTTATGGATGCGACGACCTGAGGCCTGTTTTATTTCAACCGTTAAACCATCAATTTCAAAACGTTCATTAGTTTCAGGGATTCTTTCAATATCATTTACAATCCAACGACTAATGCTATCTGTATTCTTGCCCCGTAAATCTGTTTTTAAAAATCCTTTGATCAAGCCTAATTCCACGCCCCCATCCACCTCAATGCTATTATCGTCCATTGTCTTGATTCCTGATGAGCGCTCCTTATCTGACTCGTCATATATTTCACCCACCAGTTCCTCCAACAGGTTTTCCATCGTAGCCAGACCTCTCAGAGCACCATGCTCATCCACTACAATCGTAAGATGGCGTTTCTGGCGTTGAAGGTCGGCAAACAGGTGATCGATAGGTTGGTTGAGTGGCGCAAAAATCGGATCAATACCGACCTCCTTTAAAGGTTTGTCTATTTGGTTACTGGTAATGGCGGCGGCGATATTATGCCAATGAACAATACAGGAAATATTCTCGATAGACTCACAATAAATAGGCACGCGTGAAAAGCCAACTTCCACAATTTTAGGCAAAGCTTCCTTAATGGTCATTTCTCCATTTAGAGCAAATATCTTGTGACGACTGGTCATTACATCCGCCACTGTCAAATCATTAAAAGCAAATACTCGTTCAATAATCTTTGCTTCATCCTTTTCAATGGTGCCTTCCTGAGTACCGCGCATTAACAAACCCACTAATTCCGATTCGGTTACGGTGGGGCTTTCTTTAATATCAGTCATTTTGTAAACAAAATTCATCAAACGTTCGAACATCCATACTAGGGGAAACAGTATCCGCATTAAAAACAACACTGTGGGAGCCACTGCCAGAGATGCCTCCATAGAATGACGGATAGCCAAGCTTTTGGGGGTGATTTCTCCAAATACAAGAATCAGAAGGGTCAATACCCCAACCGCCACCCCCGGACCTAAAGCTCCAAGATGTTCTGTGGCCACCACTGTAGCGAAAGCAGATGCGCCAATATTGACCAGATTATTGCCAATTAATAGGGTAATTAACATGCTTGTAGATTTTTCTTTCAAACAAAGCAGTGCCTTGGCACCACCTCGCCCATCCTTCTGCAAAGCTTCCGCACGCGCTAGAGTAATGGCTGTTAAAGCGGTTTCTGAACCAGAAAAAGCCCCTGAAAGTAATAACAAAGAGATGAGTATCAGTATGTCATTCATAAGAAAAATAAAGCCATTTCTGTTTCTGGCCTAGTTCGGTAAGTAAGGACTGGAAGATGGGTGGATGTAGTCGTGTCAGCCAATTTATACCTTTTCGAGGGGATGGGCAAAAATAGTCAAAAACCCCCTCACCACGACCAGGGGGAGAGGGACAAAAAACAAGCTGGCTGACCCATGATCCACTTTGCGGTGCTGAATAGTTACGTTATTCCGACTCTGACGGCACTGCCGATGCATACCAAATCCGGTTCGGCATCCCCACCGCAGTGGCCTCGATCCAGGCCAGATGCAGTTTGCCGGATTCATCCATGGTGATGCTTGGATTCGATTGCTCACCAGGGCCAGAGGCAACCGGGGGTGAGAAATCTTCACTCCACGCCATCCCGTCTGAATTGGCACTCAACCAGATATCTGACGTTCCACTTCGGTAGTCATCCCAGGCAGCAATCACAGCCCCTGCCTTGTTGCCGGTAACGGCAGGGTTGTAGTGCGGAAGCTTGTCTCCCTCATCCCCTTGTACCTTTTCATTCAGTTCATACTCCTCGCCACCGTTATAGCCGAGGGCGGCATAGATGCCGTAGCCTGTGTTACTGCGGCGTTTATCCATCCAGGCGGCGACCACCTCATCCTCACCAAAAGCGGCCAGGGCGACGCGGGTAACACCATTGCCCTTGTCGTACTCGTTGCGGTTGGAGCGGAACTCATTGAGGTTTCCAGGTTCCGAGAAGGTTTCGCCATCCGTTGTGTGGCTGAAGAGCAGGCGGGTATGGCCCTCGCGACGGTCTTCCCAGGCAATCGCCACAGCGGCTGCCCCGGCTGCAATGGTTGGATAGAGTTGCGCTGCGTTGACAGTGGCGGGTTCGATGGGGAGGGTGCCGCTGACGGTGAGTTTTCCTGTTTTATCGGCGGATATTTGTGTGAAATGAATGTTGGGATAGCGTCCCCGCTTCTCCCTCCATGCGACATAGGCCTTGTTATTGAAACTGCTGATGGTGGCGTGGCCTGCTGCACTATTGGACAGTTTAACAATCGGGCCAAGTTTGGTTGCATTGGCTGTTCTGGCCACCACAGCGCCGTTTTGTTCCCAAACCAGTATAAAGTTGCCGTTACTGACCCCTGCTATCGCAGGCTCATAGGCCTCGCTGGTAGTACTGATCTGTATAGGTGAGCTGAAAGAACCGCCTTCATCTGATTTGATAGCGAAGTAGATCTGGGGTTGGCCGCTGTGGTTGTCCTCCCAGGTGACGGCTACCTGATCACCGGAGAGGGCAATGCTTCTGCGTCCGGCCGAATCGAGATGATTAAAGACCCCGGGCTGTGACTTTGCGGTAACGGCGATCTTTTCAGCGAAACGCCAGTGGGAAGCCGCCTGCAACTGCAGGGGCAGTAGTATGAGCATCAGCAGAAGGATTTGATATCTCATTGGGCTGCTTTATATGCTTTAAAACGGGTTGTCTTGTGGTGTCCGCCGTTGATGTACTCGTCGTATTGTTTCATTCTTTCAATGGTTTTAAAGCCTGCAAAACTGAGCAGTTTCGTCTCATCCGGTTGTTTGAAAACAAAGGTGGGTGTGCCGAGAATCCTTGAGCGGGTGGCAAACTGCATATCGGTGATACGCTCACCATTGGGCAGGGTGATGCGGTTACCGCTCTCGGTATCCACATAAGCCAGGATGTAGTGGCTGTTGTATCGCTGCTTGATCTCTTTATCGCTGAACACCTCTTTGTGCATCTTGCGGCAGGTGCTGCAGCCGTAGCGGCCAAAGTAGAGAAAGACCGGCTTGCCCTCCACCCTTGCTTTGGCCACGGCCTCTCCATAGGGGAGGAAGTTATAGCCTTCAGGGGGGGCGGATTGTGCCTGAACAGAGAATACAAGGGTGAATAAAAGAGTGGTATGCAGCAGCGCTGCTTTTATCCACGCAGACCGATAGGTACTTTTCATGATAATTGCCATCTATTGAAACCGTTCAATGGAGAATAGTGGAATGGCGAGTAGATGCCAATATGTTTGTATCTTCGTAACTATACGGCTGGATATGATGGATAATCAGGTTAACGTTTAGCCCCCGGCAGCATATTCGGCATCATCTGTACCGGATTCCACTGCTGCATCTGTTTGCTCCCCTGACCGAAGGCCCGCCCCATATCCTCAATACTGGACTCCATGCGGATCATGCTCTCACTCATCTTCGTGGTTGAGTCTGACATTTGGCTCATGGTTCGGTTCATGGACGAGACATCTTTGGCCAGCGCGCCCATATGGTGGGTCATCACAGTCATTGAGTTGCTCATGTCACTCATCATCTTAACCATGAAGGCGAAGGTGGCTACGGCACTCAGGATGATAAGCACAGATACGAGTTTTGAGTTCATGTTAGGGCTCTCAGTGATTACATGTGATCACGGAAGATTGTAGAGGAAATCCTATTTTTATGTGGTAGTTGTCGAAAAAAAGCCCTCTCCCGTAGGGGAGAGGGTGTCAATGAACTCAGAATCTTGAGTTGGCTGGATTGAGTGACTTTAGGCTTAGTAGGCGGGGCCTTCGCTGCTGTACTCCAACCCTTTTTTTGTCGCCTGCTCCTTGATGGCGCTGAACAGTTTGTAGTCGAGAGACTCTTCCGCCCCTTCGCCCTCTTCAATCTTCTCTTTGATAAAAGAGCTACGTTTTTTTGACAGCGTCTCGATCTTCTGCTGCAACTGCCGCCGCTCTTTTGCCTTTTCACTAATCACTGCTTTCTGCTCTTTCGGCGCCATCGCCTGCATTGGCTTTGGCAGCATTTCGGGATCAATGGCCTCAATATCCACCTTACCGTCGGTGACATCATCAACCAGCTCACCCTTACCGAGGAAGTTTTTCCTACCGCTCTCGGAGGCGTTATAGGTTGCCCTGCGGGCGCGGGATGCAACTGAAGCGCCCGCATGGAGCTTGTCGGTGGCTGCAATTTTCCGCTGCTGCTTCACCTTCTCCTCTGCATCTCCGTAGTAGAGGCGGGTCTTATCGAGCTTGGCTGAGAGGGTGGCAAGCTCACGGTCGAATGGCGTGGCGACAGCAAGGGCTCCACCATCCTGTTCAACCTGGAAGTAGCGGCCGTCACCCAGCTGCGCCATCTGCTGCCATTTTCGTGTGGTGGAGCGGTTCTCTCCACACTGTATGGCATTGACAAGAATGCCTTTCGATTTTGCCTTGCTGATGGTTTCCGGGTACTTTACATCATCCTGGTAATCCATGTGAGGCGGAGCATCGCCCACTAGAAAGAGCACTCGATAGGTGTTTTGATCACGGCTCCATGAAATCTTGTTGACAGCATCATCCAATGCCTGATTGACGCTCTCCGGGCCGTCGCCACCGCCTGCGGCCTGAAAGTCCATCAGGGTAGCGTACATCGAGTCGAGATCTTCCGACAGGTCACTGACACGAGTGACATACTTGTCGCCACGGTCACGGTAGGCGACCAGCCCCATTCTGATATCGGGTGCGTTGTTGGCAGACGCCATGCTGGAGGCGATAGACCAGATCTTCTCCTTGGCGGCATCGATCAGGCCTCCCATACTGCCGGTGGTATCGAGTACGAAGACCACTTCAATGGCGGCCTTCTCCCGGATGACCGGGAGTGTCACAGGTGCAGTCGGTAGCTGTTGGATGGGGGTGGTGACGGCGCTGACACTGCCGATATGTGGAAAGAGAGCCACTGTTGCCGTGGTGGCTGCGAAAAGTGCGACGGCAATCATTTTCTGTTTCATTATCTTCTCCTGGTAACTATATATATTAATGGCTCGATGAGAGCTTTCTTACGGCAGTTTCGGCGGCCCGGTGTGCATGGTTAAAACGGTCTGTCGCCATCTGGGTGCTGTCGAGTGAGGCGGGCTTCTCTCGCATACTTGCCGGGATATAGACAAACAGTGCCTGAGTGAGAAAGAAGCTCCAGAGGGTCAGTGCGGTACTGCGGGTTTGTATAAGCACCCAGTAGGCTGCCGCCAACGAGAGGATGTTGAGTCCAAGATCCGCCAGTGCCGGGAACAGACCGTTGTAGAAGTAGAGGGAGCGGGTAAGCCAGATCATGCCCAGCTGCAGCAGCAGGTAGAGTGGCAGTTCCACACCGCCAAGCCAGGCAACAGTGCTCACTGACAACCAGAGAGCAAGGGTGATAATGCGGCCGACCGTTTGAGCGCTCCGCTTCAGCAGGTAGATCAGATAGAGAGCGGTGCCGATTGTAGTCAGCAGGGTCACTGTCGTTTCAAGGGGCAGAATGGTATTGATCAGGGTGAGCAGTGCAGTGCCTGCTACTGCGGCTGTGACGGCAATAACTACCCCATCGCTAAATGTTGGCGTTTTCATGATCTGCTCCTCTTCTGTTTTTCTCGCAGCAGAGCCACCTCCACATCGGCTTTGTCGATGCTGAATCGGGTGGCGTCGATGAGGGTCTCACTGGATGAGTGTTGATCACTCTCAGCCAGCAGATCTGCCTTCTGCCGCATACTCTCCAGGCGGCTCCGGTTCTCACTGATCCGTGTATTGAGGTTTTCAAGTGACTGGCACAGGTTCTCCCTCTTTCCATCAAGAAAACGTATCGCCTGCAGTAACTCCAGCTTGCGTGTTACCAGGGGACGGGCCAACTCATCGTTGTCAGCCTCGAAACAGATATCCAACTCCTCCTCTATACTGTCGAGAGCCTGTTCAATGTTGCGCCTGCGCAGAACCAACTGCTTCACTTCATGGTTGAGCAGTCTGCTACGCTGCTCATCGTGGTCAAGTTCATCCTCCATTTCACGAACCGCGTGTCGGAGAAGTAACTCCGGCTCTTCGATGCGGTCGAGAACAGCGTTGAAATCGGCTTGGAACAGCCGGGATACACGATTGATAAGGGCCATCTGTCTACTCCTTTTTCTCAATTGATCTGTTGGTATCTTCAGTCTAGGGGCGGGTGTGGATCAGGAGTAGGCAGGGTTTTGTAAAAGATACCAGGGTAAAATTTACAAAATATTTACATGCCGTTCTTCAGACAAGCTGATAGGCTTTGGATTAAGATGAAACCTAACCATTCAGGTATCTGTTCACCACCGATATACAGGAGGGTTACTTGCTATCCGAATGATGCGGTTCGTACCTCACCGCATCCTACAATCCTTTCTCTGCCTATGCTTGCATGTAGGATGTGGTGAGCTTGCGAACCGCATAAATCACCTGAAAAGTCACGATGAAACGAAAGATTCGCTTACTGATAGTGGAAGACGAGGTCGCCATTCTTACCGGCCTGACAGACCTCTTTGTCTTTCACGGCTATGAGGTAGATAGTGCGGACAATGGGGATGAGGGTCTGAAAAAAGCGCTGAGTGGGCGCTATGATTTGATTCTGCTCGATATCATGCTGCCGGGTATCAATGGCTATACCATTTGTGAACGGGTCAGAGAGCGGGACAGGGATCAGCCGATCATTATGCTTACCGCCAAGAGTGCCGATGAGGATGTGATACAGGGGCTCTCCCTGGGGGCGGATGACTATGTCGCCAAGCCCTTCTCTGTTGCGCAACTGGTGTTGCGGGTGGAGGCGGTGCTGCGCCGCTGCAACAGGGTTGCAGCGATGGTCGATACCATTCACCTCGGAGACGATGTCGAACTCCACAGCAGTAACCTCTCCGGTCAGCGCGGTGGCGAGCCGCTCACCTTTACCCGCCGCGAGATGGAGATTATCGAGTATCTTAATGCCAATACCGACCGCCCGGTCTCCCGGGATGAGCTGTTGAACCGGGTGTGGGGCTACGCCAGGGACCTGGAACTGGAGACCCGTACCGTCGATATTCATATTGCCAAGATTCGGCGTAAGATAGAGGCCGATCCCGCCCAGCCCCGTTATCTGACAACGGTACGTGGCCGGGGCTACCGCCTGCTGTCGAACTGAGATGCGCCCTACATCACTTTCAGGAATGAACCCCAAGCGGTTGCGCCTCTCGCTGCTGCTCTTTTTTCTTGCCTTGCTGATTCCGACGGTGGCACTGATTGTTCAGGCTTACAGTCAGCTCAAATGGGAGGCTTTTCACCATCATCAGGTAGTCGCCGAAGAGCTTGCCGGGCGCATTGACGAAGAGCTCAGACGCCTGATTGAACGGGAGGAGCGACGCCCCTTTACCGATTACCACTTCCTGGTGGTGGAAGGTGACACCGCGAGCAATTTTCTCCAGCGATCCCCACTCTCCACTTTTCCGGTGGACTCAGCCATTCCCGGCCTTCTCGGCTTTTTTCAGGTGGACAGCTCCGGCCGCTTCTCCTCTCCATTGCTGCCACAGAGAGAGGGTTCCAATCTTTACGGCCTCTCTCTTACTGAGCTGAAGGAGCGCCGCACTCTTCATCAACAGATACAACGGATTCTCAGTGATAACCGTCTTGTGCAGCAGCGCAGGTTGAATCGGCCCAAGGGCGATCTCAACTCTGCGCCACAACTGGCGGCTATGAAACCGGCTGAAATGGTGGCGGCGAGTGGGGAGCCGGAGGCTGATGGGGAGATGCCAGGAGAGCCACAGATGCAGGCCCAGGCCGCATTTGATCTACTCAATAGCGCACCCCCACCAGGTAAGAAGGAGAAGAAACGGGCCACCGCCGGTCTCGGCAGAGTTGAGGATCTGAAGCTGGAGTACAGTTACAAGCAACAGATGCCGACGGCACCAATGGCGAAGATGGCGCCCTCAGTCAGCCGTTCACGGGCGGCAAAGAGTCGCTTGCGCAAAGAGATCAGCCAGTTGCCGGAGGCGATGGAGAGGGTGGAGGGGGGTCTCTCCGCCGCTGCTGATGATGCCGTAGAGTTGCGTATCAGCACTTTTGAGAGCGAAATAGACGGCTTTGAACTCAGCCTGCTCGATAGTGGTCACTGGGTACTTTTCAGAAAAGTGTGGCGTGCCGGTGAACGCTATATTCAGGGTGCGCTGATTGAGCAGGAGCGATTTGCAAACGGTGTTATCGGCGCAGCCTTCCGTGGTACGGCGACGGCGCGGATGAGCGATCTGATACTGGCGCATCGGGGTGAGGTGCTTTTAGCCTTTGGCGGACAGAGTGACCGGGATTACCTCTCCAGTACCAGAACCCTATCCGGTGCACTGCTCTATCAGACGCGTTTGTCGGCACCATGGGGTGATCTGCAGCTTCTATTCAGCATAAGAGAGCTTCCCCCAGGCCCCGGGGCCGGGGTGGTCTATTGGGTTGCCGCCATATTGTTGCTGGTGCTTTGTATTGGCTTCTACCTGATGTACCGGCTCGGACTGAGACAGATTGAGGTTGCCGGTCAGCAGCAGAATTTTATCTCGGCGGTGAGTCATGAACTGAAGACGCCACTGACATCCATTCGCATGTACAGCGAGATGCTGCGTGAAGGCTGGGTAAATGAGGAGAAGCGGCGCACCTATTACGATTTTATTCATGATGAGAGTGAGCGCCTGTCGAGACTGATCAATAATGTATTGCAACTGGCGCGAATGACCCGCAACGCTCATCCGGTAGAGTTGAAGCCGCTGACTGCCGGCAATCTGGTTGATGGTATCCGCTCCAAGGTATCGTCAATGGTGGAGCGGACAGGTTTTGAGCTGGAACTCTCATGCAGCGATGATGCCGCTACAACCTCAATTGCTGTTGATGAAGACGGATTTAGTCAGATCATTATCAACTTGGTGGATAACGCTCTGAAATTCTCTGCTAAAGCGGAGAGGCATGTTGTAGAGATCAGCTGTCTCAAGAGACAAAGTGGAGAGATCAGCTTCTCAGTTCGTGACTACGGTCCGGGTGTCCCGGCCAATCAGATGAAGAAGATATTCCGGCTCTTCTATCGCTCAGAAAATGAGTTGACGCGGGAGACAGTCGGTACTGGAATCGGCCTTGGGCTGGTCAATCAGCTGGTGGCGGCGATGAACGGAAAGGTGGATCTTCTAAACCGCCGACCTGGTGCTGAGTTTATTGTTACCTTTCCCTGTGTTGCTCCTGCAGTTTACCCGTCGGCCGAGACATAGGGCTGAAAAATTTAAAAAAGTGCTTGTCTGGAAACAAAAAAACGGGACGCAGAGATCGCTGAGGAGACGCAGAGGGCGCAGAGAAAAGCGATGACTTTTAGGTAACTGTTCACCGCCGATACGCAGGTGGCTTAATTGCAAATCGAATGATGCGGTTCGTCCCTCACCACATCCTACAATCCTCTCTCTGCCTATGTTTGCATGTAGGATGTGGTGAGCTTGCGAACCGCATCAATCACCAGAATAGTTACGATTTTTAAACAGTCAATCTTTGTACATGCTGCTTCTCTTTGCGACTTTCGGTATTGAACTGAATAGCTAGTGAGGAAATAAACAACTGACTGATATCCGTCAATGATTCCTCCACTATTGACCTTGAACAAATGGCATTAACTAATAGTATAAGAATATCACTATGAACTTAATTTGCATTGTGATTCAGTCAACACCAATAGATGGGGAAAGGTAATGATCAAAGCAGTAGCAGGCTTAGTAGCAGGCATCCTTATTACTCTCGGTGCTCTTCTGCTATTTGCAGGAAGTCTGATGTTCAACGAGTACGAAAGTCCCTTCGGGGTGGAGGAGACCGCAGCGCGGATCCAGGCCAACATAAAAGCGCTGTCTGGAAACGGTTGGGCTCTCTCCGGCTTGCGTGACCCCTCCCGGGCGGTTGCCGCAGCCGGTGGCAATGTGCTGCCGGTGCTGCTGGTAGAGGCGTGCAGCACCACCTACTCCAAGCCACTATTGAAAGATGATGAGACCCGGATCCTCTCTATTCTTATGCCCTGCACTGTTACTGTTTATAAGAAGGATAATGGCAAAACCTATATCGGCATAATGAATGCCGCCATGATGGGTAAACTGTTCGGCGCTAAAGTGGCCGGGATTATGGCCAAGGTGGCGGCTGATCAGCAGAAATTCATCAAGTTTGATCCCAAGAAGCCTGCGCCCCCGCTGATCAGATTGAGCCCCGGCGGCGGTGCCAGTGGTGGGGATGGTGATATCAGTGGCTGCTGAGCGGGATTGTGATCATCCACCCGAATCGGGTGTTGGGGGGAGAGTTAAGGTGAATGTGAGCGGGTGGCAGTGGCTGTTTGCAACGGTATTGATACTCCTGCCTGTGACGGGGTCGGCGGTTGCGTTGGAGACCCCTAAGACGAATAAAATAAATGGTGGATCGACTGCGGATCACTCCAAATTTGAAGAGCTGCAGATCGATCTCAAGAGTGGGCCGGAGGTGACCCGTGCCTGCCTGAGGTGCCATACCGAGGCGGCGAAGCAAGTGCACGGTACCAAACATTGGAACTGGGAGTTTATCAACCCCGAGACCAGGCAGCGGCTGGGAAAGAGGCATGTGATCAACAACTTCTGCATTGCCACAGCCACCAACCAGCGTTTTTGTAGTGCCTGTCATATCGGTTACGGCTGGAAAGATGACAGTTTTGACTTCACATCTGAGACAAATGTTGACTGCCTTACCTGTCACGACACCACCGGAAAATACAAAAAAATTCCAGGACTCTCCGGCCATCCCAACTATGAGGATATGGAGTTTCCTGCGCACTCGGGCAATATCCGCAAGGCCACCGATCTGGGGGAGATTGCCCGTAGCGTCGGCAAGACCAGCCGCAAGAGTTGTGGTGCCTGCCACTTCTATGGCGGCGGTGGCAATGCGGTAAAGCATGGCGATCTGGACAGCTCTCTCAACGAGCCGGGACGCTATCTCGATGTTCATATGGATGCCAAAGGGCTCAATTTCTCCTGTGGTGTCTGTCACCTCAGCGACTCTCACAATGTCAGCGGCAGCCGCTACGCTCCCACCGCCAAGGATGATGAGGGGGTACTGATCCGCGGCCGGGGCGGGGATCGTAATCCCTCCACCTGTCAGGCGTGTCACGGCAATACTCCCCACAAGGAGAAGGAGAAGCTCAACGACCACACCGATCGTCTCGCTTGCCAGACCTGCCATATTCCTGAGTATGCCCGGGGACAGATAGCCACCAAGATGACCTGGGACTGGTCCAGCGCCGGTCGCCTTGATGATAATGGGGGGCGGATTCAGGTTAAAGGCAGTGGTGGCCGGGTGATCTACGACAGCAAGAAGGGTGATTTCACCTATGAGCGCTATGTTATCCCTGAGTATCTCTGGTTCAACGGCAATATCCGATACACCCTCTTTGGTGACAAAGTGGATACCGGCAAGGTGGTACGTATTAACGAATTCCTCGGCGGCCCGGATGATCCCGATTCCCGCATCTGGCCGGTGAAAGTGTTTCGCGGTAAACAACCCTATGACAAGGGTAACGAAACCCTGGCGGTGATCCATACCGCCGGTAGTGATGATGCCGCCTTCTGGAATAGCTATGACTGGGACAAGGCGCTCAAGGTCGGCATGGCGGCAAAGGGCTTGGAGTACAGCGGCAGTCTGGAGTTTGTCAGCACCGAGATGAGCTGGCCCATCACCCATATGGTGGCGCCGAAAGAGGACGCCCTCAGCTGTGAGCAGTGTCACAAGAAGAACGGCCGCCTGGAGAGTGTCAGTGGCATCTACCTGCCGGGGAGGGATGCCCTTCCGTTACTCGATAAGTTCGGTTTTTTAATCGCCCTGGCGGCGCTAATCGGGGTGCTGATTCACGGCGGCATCCGTATCTTTATGAGCAGAAGGGGATAAGCGATGAGTGAACGGATCTACATATTCAAGCGCTTCGAACGGTTCTGGCACTGGGCCCAGGCACTGCTTATCATCTTCATGATGCTGACCGGCTTCGAGGTTCACGGCAGCTACCGGCTTTTTGGTTTTGAACAGGCGGTCAATCTGCACACCACCGCGGCCTGGACGCTGATCATCCTGTGGCTCTTCGCCATCTTTTGGCACTTCACCACCGGTGAGTGGAGACAGTACATTCCCACCCTGGAGAAAGTGGAGGCGGTGATCCTCTACTACCTCACCGGTATCTTCACCCACGCCCCTCACCCGTTCAGACAGACCACCCTGCACAAACACAACCCACTACAGCGCCTCGCCTATCTCTTCGTCAAGTTGATGATCAATCCCCTGCTGTGGTTCAGTGGACTGCTCTATATGTTCTACAACGACTGGAGTGACTGGGGGCTGGGTTGGCTACCCCTGGAGTGGGTAGCGCTGCTGCATACCCTCGGTGCCTTTATGATGCTGATCTTCCTGGTGGTTCATCTCTATCTGATTACCACAGGACACACTCCCACCGCCCACATCAAGGCGATGATCAGCGGCTGGGAGGAGGTCGAGGATTGATCCTGCGACACACTCTTTACCTTTTGTCGCTTCTTGCCCTTTCCGGCATCGCGGCCGCATCCGGTCTGGGTGAGGCCGCAGCAATTCCTCACGTTGGCGACAGGGCGCGGGAGGGTTACCTCAACTACCAATACGCCTATCAACACAAAGCGTTCGCCATCGCCCCGG
>JBEVXT010000547.1:0-2631 GCA_040505955.1 Sedimenticola sp.
CAAGGCAACCATGGAGACCCTGGGTGTTCCACGAAAAACACTCTACGACAAGATGCGAAAATTCGGTTTGGATAAGAGTAATTATAAATAATTACCTGATCACCCCTGAGGTTTAGCCAATGATAGAAGAAGATCTGTCAATATTGGCCGCAAATAAACGCGTATGAACGCGAATATTTGAAAATCCTCATATTGTGAAGCACCTGAACATACTCTCGATAATTATGTAAGCTCAGCTCCCTGGAAATTTATCCGCAAAGGGTAGTTTTAGAGCCATATTTGCGTTCATTTCCGGCTGAGTTTCAGGAGGTAAGCAGAAATAATTAAAAAATGGGTGGAATCACCTCTACTTTGATTTCTTGAATTGGCGGATTGCCGCACATTTGGCGATCTGTTTTACTCCCCCCTACCTCCCCTGGCCCGTTCCCTGTCTGAATCTGAGCTTTTTTCCACTGTTGGCCTACTACTTGCATTCTGTGCTGTCACCTAGCTTTTTGTCAGAAAGCATCCACACGGCTGTTTCAATCCGGCTTGTTGTGGCGATCACCGAAAATTGACAGAGGCTGTTTGACGGAGTAGCTTGGTTTTTGATCAGCTGCGCAAATAATGACATATAAATCCGTGGAGGATGAACATATGAAAAGAAGATCCGTAGTAGCATCAATCTGTTTGACTCTGGCTGTGGCGATGATTCCCGCAGGCCAGGCACTGGCTAAGGAACGCATCGTTTTTGGCGGTGGCCCGGCGGGCGGCACCTTCCAGGTAGTGGCTAACGCCGTTCAGACCTACAAGCCGGTTAAGGCAATTGAAGAGTTTACCGTTAAAGCGCAATCCTCAGCCGGCTCGGTTGAGAACCTGCGTAAGGTTCACTCTGGTCGTTCCGACTTTGGCGTGGTCTATTCCGGCCATGTCTATCTGGGTCATAACGGCAAGATGAAGAATGACCCGAAGAAGTATGACAAGGTACTGGCGGTCAGCTTCCTCTATGGTGCTCCAGCGCAGTTGGTGACCCGCAAAGACTCCGGCATCAAATCGGTTAAGGATCTGGTGGGCAAGAAGGTCGGTGTGGGCAACGCCGGTTCCGGTGCTTTTGCCAACTGTGAGCTGTTCTTTACCCACATGGGTGTGTGGGATAAGGTCGAGCGTAACGCCATGGGTTATAACGATGCCGCCGCCGCTTTCGGCAACAATCAGCTCGACGCCTTCTGGCTCTTCACCGCTTTCCCGTCAGGTGCAGTGATCCAGGCAGCACAGACCAACGAAATTGCCATGATCGACGTGGATGTCGATGCCAAGGCCAGCGGTTTCTATGACAAGTATCCCTACTTCTCACAGCTGAGTGTTCCTGCAGGCACCTATAAGGGGGTGGATACGGTGACCGGATCCTTCCAGGATTCAGCGCTATGGGTCGCCAATGCCGACGTTTCCGCCGATGTGGTCTATAAACTGCTCACTACCATCTACACCGACGAAGGTCTGGCTCACATGGTTAGCATGAAAAAGACCTTCAAGGCGATGACTGTAGCAAGGGGCGTTGATGGTATCGTCACCCCGATGCACCCCGGAGCGGAGAAGTTCTGGCGTGAGAAGGGCATCATGAAATAACATCCGCCCTGTGGTCGCAATGCCTGCCACCGGTCCGGTCTGATTATCAGTCGGGGCCGGTGGCGGTTGGTTATAAAGGGGCCGGTATGGAATAGCACTTACTCAAGCCCATATCGTCTTCCACACACTGTTTTATTTCGCGCCTTTGCGTGAGAAATTAGCCTTAATAACCCAAGTTTCGGAGTTCACACGGTAGTGAACGCCTGTTGTGAGGTAGGGGTCGGAGTCGATTGCGTTGAATATGCTGGGAAATATCCACTATTTCAGTGCAATCGACTCCGACCCCGGGTGTGCAACTCCGAAACTTGTGAGTTAATAATAAAACCAAGCTCTACCGTCCACTTTATCGGGAGTCCGGAATGTATCAGAAGCTTCATAAAATAGAGAAGATCTTCTTTGACATAAGTGCGCTTTCTCTGCTGCTCTTCTACTCCTATTCTTCTGTGGTGGCACCTGCGGCAACCCAGTTTCATCGTGGCATCTATGTGATTGCCACCTATATCCTGGTATTTCTGATCTACCGATCCAAGTCGAACATCATGCGCGTGGTGGACTACCTGCTGATGGTTCTCTCGACGCTGACCATCGGCTACTGGATGTATAATTTCGAGGTGATCAATTATCGTACCGGTGCCGAGACCGATCTCGATATGGCGGTGGCAGTGGTGGGTGTGCTCATCGGCATCGAGTTGGCCCGGCGGGTGGTTGGTATCATTTTTGTCATTATCGGTGGGGTGATGCTGCTCTACGGGGTCTATGGCGACGCAATGCCGGATCTTATCTCCCATGCGGGCGATACCTTTCCTCAACTCTGTACCTCGATCTTCTACAAGAGTGATGGTATCTTCGGCATCATGGCCAATGTACTGGCTACCTATATCCTGCTGTTTGTTTTTTTTGGCGCCTTTCTCAATAAGTGTGGTGCCCAGAAGTTCTTTGTCGACTTTCCGCTGGCGGCGGTGGGTCACAAGATAGGCGGCCCCGGTAAAGTAGCGGTTATCGCCTCCGGCCTGTTTGGCTCCATCT
>JBEVXT010000548.1:0-2522 GCA_040505955.1 Sedimenticola sp.
ACCAGAATGACGGCAATAATGATCAGCGCTGTGGTTCCGGTGCTCATGTGGATAATACTAACCCGTAGTTTTGACCTGTATTGTAGCTACAATAGTACTGCAACCTTAAATAAATCTTAAAATTTAGCCTGTTCCAGGGTGCTCCCAGCCTCACCGGCCGCCGCCATTGTCAGGTCATCACTGAAGATTACGCCCTGAACCCCCAGCTTTTGTAGTGACCCGCTGTGACCCCGAGTTATGGACTGCTGTCTGTAAGGGTAGTGGCTAAGCGTATATGTCCTCTGCCGGATGTTAGATGGTCGGCGATGGCCCCTGGGAGAAAGGTCAGTGAATTGCCCCCGCATAGCCGGAACACTATTTGGACTCTATAACCCCTTATGTGTCCCTACTGAGAAATTGTGTGGCTAAGAGGCCGCTGAACGAATCATGAGCAGCCATCTTGCGGCCAGAGATCCGGCCAATAAACCATGATAAAACTTGCTATTATTTATTATATTTATTATATTTCAGTAAGATACATATATTTAGAACGAAACAAAAAACGGCCAAAATTAATGCAAATCACTGCTCACAACTTCTCACCCTTTATCCCCAGCGATCGCGCCCTGGAACAGGCCGGTCCCGCTGACAAGGTGATTCGCTTAACCACCGCCGCCGCAAAGCTGGCGGGAAGCCTGCCTGTGCAGACGCTCCAGACAGTTCGTCGGCATATGGCCGTTATCAACTCCTACTACTCCAACCTCATCGAAGGTAACAAGACCCACCCACACGAAATCAGGGCGGCTCAGCTTGGCCGCTTCTCTGAAAAAGCGGCTGCGCGCGATCTGCAAAAGGAGTCACTGGCGCATATCAAGGTTCAGGAGTGGATAGACCAGCAGTCACCCCAACCTGGTGATATATACACTCCCGACTTTATTCAGGCCGTCCACAGGGAGTTCTACCAGCAGGTACCGGAGAGCCTCCTTTTACTAAAGAACAGTAAAGGTGAAGTGATTGGCAGAGTAATACCCGGTGAGTGGCGCGCCAGAGATGTGGTGGTGGGTCGTCACCAGCCACCGCAGCAAAGCGATGTCCCGGCTCTGATGGAGCGGTTTTGTGAGATCTATAACCCCAACCACTTCAGGGGTGAAAAAAAAGTTATTGCCACCCTATGCGCCCACCACCGTTTCGCCTGGATACACCCCTTCGCCGATGGTAACGGCCGGGTTGCCCGCCTGCTGACCGATGCCACCATGGCATCGATTGGTATCGAGAGCTACGGTGTCTGGTGTTTGAGCCGCGGGTTGGCTCGTTCTTCCGCTCAGTACAAATCTCTGCTGGAGCATGCTGACTCACCCCGCCGGGGTGACCACGATGGCCGTGGCCTGCTTAGCGAACAAGGTCTGCTGAAATTCTGTGAGTTCATGCTCGATACCGCCCTCGATCAGACCAACTACATCAGTGGCCTGCTTCAGCTTGACCAGCTAAGAAATCGCATCCAGGGTTATATCAGCGCCCGTAACGATGGGCGCATTTCTGGACTGGGAGCACTCAAACCGACCGCAGGGCTTATCCTTTACAACGCCTTCGCTCTCGGCAAGCTGGAACGCACCACCGCCCTGGAGCTGTGTGCGATGCCGGATCGCTCGGCCAGACGCCTGCTTTCCCAGTTGCGTGAAGAGGGTCTGCTCAGCCAGACAAGTCCAAAATCCCCCCTTTACTGGGAGATCCCGGAACATGCAGAGCCTTGGTATTTCCCTCTTCTTGCTCCAGGGGTTTAACCCATTCAGCCACATCATTCGCTGCCAGCCATGGAGAGCGAAGCGAAGGCGGGTAATCCCCGATAGCCGTGAGGCTGCACTGCTTACCCGTTGTGCGCATAGCGGTCAGTGACCAGGACGGTCGGGGCACTAATAGTGTTGTCGAAGACTTACTTATAGATCAAATGGGTTGGACGCATCGCAAGGGGCCAGGGACAGGCCATTTTCAGTTACTCGTCCATTAACGAATACGATATTTATTGTGGCATGCTACGCAGGCGGCGGTGAGTACGCCCAGTGCATCATGGGCCTGGTCGAGGTCGCCTGCGCGTGTTTTTCTGGCGAAGCGACTCGCGGCTGTATGCATTCTGGTGCCGATGGAGTGCATCTCTTTCGGTGTCAGGGACGCCATGTAGTTGGCGCTGTGGGAAGCTGGTGAGCTCAGGCCAATGCGGCTTTCTGCGCTGTCAGCGGCCTTGTTGTAGTCTTCATTGGCGAGATGCCTTAGGATTTCAAGTAGTGTTGCCAGATGATCTTGCATATTCTCCAATATACCGTCCCGCATTTCAGGGGGAAGCTCGACCATCTGTCTGCTATCTGCAGCGTATATTAGCTGAGGTGCCAGTAGCAGTAATATCAGAATAATGCATTTCATGCCTTTTAACGCTTTATCTATTTTGTTCATAATGCACCTCGTGAAATAGGACGGGATCAGGTTAAATCCACTCTGGAAATCAGAGTAGTTGGTGGAAATGAAATAAACCTGAAAACAGCCTCATTAAT
>JBEVXT010000549.1:0-7074 GCA_040505955.1 Sedimenticola sp.
GGTACAGGTACAGTAGTTCAATGCAGACAAAGGTTTCGGTTTCATTACTCCAGATGACGGTGGCAAGGATCTATTTGTGCATCATTCGGAAATCCAAAGTGGCGGTGGGTATGCAAGTCTCAATGACGCTCAGAAAGTAGAATTTTAAGTTGTGCAAGGCCGGAAAGGGCCGTGTGCCAATAAGGTTGTGCCTCTCTAACGCTCCCAATTAAACTGGATTGGATATCGAGAAACTCGCGGTAGCTGAGGTCACCACAGAGTATGATGCTTATCCAATAGCGTCAAATGATGGGTGTCCTCTCTCACTGCACAGCAATACATTGCTGGATGTAGTGGAATAGGTTGATTTTATGGGTTGAAATTCCTATCCTTCTTGCAGAAGTCTGTTGAAGGATAAATTAGAAAGCCATTCTTGTGATGTAGAACATTTTCTGGTTAACTATTTATGGGGCTATTGTGCAGGCTCATACAGCAAAATCATAGCCCATAAAAAATGATAACTGGCTAAATAGCAAGGAGAAAGCATGCCTACAGAGAACCCTTATACAACACCAGAAGCTGCCGTAGAGATGGCCGACGATGCCCTTTACCAGCCAAAATTCCTCTCCACCTCCGGGCGCATTGGCCGCCTGCGTTACCTTGCCTATGGCACCAGCATCAACCTGCTGCTTTATTTGGTGATGATACCGCTTGTTGGAACGTCAGCACTCATAGGTCAGGCACAACAGGAATCGATGAGCAGCATTGGCGGAATTATTGTGCTTTTACTTTACATTGTCACCATCATTTTCTCTGTCATTTTTGCTCGGCGACGCCTCAATGACCTGGATAAAACCGGCTGGTTACTTCTGTTATTTTTAGTACCGATCGTCAATGTAGGTCTAGTCATCTACTTGGTTTTCTTCGGTGGCAGCGATAGGAGCAATCGCTTTGGCCCAGCCCCTGTCGTCAACCCTTTAGGAGTAAAAGTACTCGGCATGCTACTGCCGATTATTTTCATTGTAGGCATACTCGCAGCCATCGCAATCCCTGCCTACCAGGATTACATTCAGAGAGCTCAACAGGCTCAGATGCAGGGCCAATGACCGGGTGACCCATATTTCTTGGGAGGTAAACATACGGCAGGGGGCATAGCGGCAGAGGTCAGATCTAATATTCAAACAATTAGTGCCATGCTCTACTGATGGCTTACCTCCTAAGGCTTGAGTTTTCAGGGGCAATCTGAACAGTTACCAGCGATTTCTTTGCGGTGCTGAACAGTTACCAAAATGGAAGCCAAATGGGGATATATTGAAAGTTCTCTTCACTCTTTCACTGAAAGAGAGTAAAAATGGTGCCACCGGATATGTTTGAAGAGCTTGTATCTATAATTAAAACAGCAGTATCCAGAGCAAGTGATATTTTTCAATATCTTGCTGAACATGCTTTTTTTGTAACTATTCAGTGGTACCTGTTTATGGGTTACTTTCTCAGGGGTCGGAGTCGATCGCCCACATTCATGTGGGCAATCGACTCCGACCCCGTACCCTAAATAGTTACCTTTTTTTAATAACAAAATTAAGGTGCCAATGGAGTGCAAGTTGCATTCTGTAGAGTGTGCCGATGTCGCAATGCAGGTACCGTGACGTAACTTTGCAGTAACACTGAGAAGTTAGTTTTTTGAGGAAGCCGAATGCGATTAGTTTATCTGTGTCTTATATTATCTATAGCCTCTCTATCTGTCGCCAAAGCAGAATCCCCCATACGCTTTGGTTTAACCGCTGTGGTACTTACCGAAAACCTTAGATTTCTTGATCAGTGGAGCCGTTATCTGGAGAATAAAACCGGTCGCCAAGTTGAGTTCGTCCAACGGAGGTCATATCGGGAGGTGATGGATCTATTGGAATCAGGGGGGATCGAATTTGCATGGATATGTGGTTATCCCTACGTGCAAGCAAGAGAACCTGAGTTCCTGGAACTTCTGACGGTGCCGGTCTATCGCGGGGCGCCGCGTTATCACTCCTATATTATCGTTCATCACGAGAGCCCCTACAGACGTTTTAGTGATCTGAGGGGGAAGATTTTTGCTTTCTCAGATCCGGACTCGAACTCAGGTTTTCTCTATCCACTGGCTTATATGACGGGAGAAGGTGTGAAGCCGGAGCGTTTTTTTCGCCAGACTTTTTTTACCTTTAACCATGCCGAGACGGTGCAGGCCGTTTCCGAACAGGTTGCAGATGGTGGGGCTGTGGACTCCTACATTTGGGAGTATCTCGCAATCTTTAGACCGGATATCACGGAGAAGACACGAATAATAATGAAATCCCCAAGCTTTGGATTTCCACCCATTGTTGCACGGGTGGGTGTTGACCATGGTACTGTTAAATTGATGAAGAACATCCTTGAGGATATGGACTCTGACCCCGTTGGCAGGGCGCTTCTCTCTCAACTCAAGCTCGATGGTTTTGGCGATTATCCCGATTCGCTGTTCAATGAGATCCGCGCCATGGTAAATGCCGTCCAGAGGGTCAATTCGATGCAATCCATGTATCCTGTCAATTAGCGGACTGTTACCTATGCCAATACTCAGCTCAGTATCCTGGCCATTGGCAGTTAAGCTATCGCTTACAATAACAACTGTTGTGGCTAGTGTCGGCTTTATGGTAGGTGCCGTGATGCTGGTGCAGGATTGGAGGAATTTTCATGATGTTCTGGGCGAAAAAGCCCTCCTGCTTTCTGAATCGGTTGCTATCAACACACCTAAAGCGATGTTGCGAAAGGATCACTGGTCACTCTATGTAAGCCTGAAGAATATGGCTACCAGAACTTCTGGTACAACAGAGAGACATGAGGTGTTAATGGCGATGATACTTGATTCGGAGGGGAGGGTTCAGGCGCACTTGAAGCCTGCAAAAAACCCGATGGGTCTTCCCTTCTCACCTGAAAATGAGATTGAAAGAGCGCTTTTTGATCAAGCGATGAGTACCCGGGAGCCGAAAGTGCTTAGCAGCGGTGGGTTTTCAAGAAGTGGATTTCAGGAAGGTGTTGTCCCCCTCTTCTCTGATCAGAAATACATGGGGGTGATACGGGTTCGGCTATCCGTTGCTCAGCTCTATACAAAAGCAAGGAACTCGGCGGTTATCGTAGCTGTACTGACCTTCTGTTTTGTCATTGTAGGCAGTGTCATGGGCACCCTTGTTGCCAGGCGTATGGTTATGCCACTCACCGCCGTTACTCAAGGATTGGAAGCAGTTGGGAGGGGGGAGATGACTGATTTTGCCCCTGTTCCTGTGGATGGGGAGGACGAAATTGGCCGCTTGAGCGCAACCTTTAATCAGATTATGGCGGAGCTGGCTCAGAAAAAAATCCTGGAGGAGGAGATTGCAATGAGTGAAAAACTGGTTGCTCTTGGCCGCATCACCGCCGGGGTCGCCCACGAAGTGAATAACCCTCTTGCCGGTCTGCTTAACTGCATCGATACACTGCGTAAACATCCTAATGACAAAGAGCTTGTTGATCGCTACCTCCCGGTCATCGACCAGGGTCTGCACAGAATTAAAGAGATTGTTCGCAACCTCCTTGTCGGGCTCAAAATTGAAGAGAGTAATGAAATTGTGAGCATTACACAAATTGACAAACTTTATGATCTGATAATGGCTGAGGTTGGTGATAATAATATAGACATAGTATGGAATAACAGCACAGACAAAGATCTATGTGTACTCGGCATGACCGAACAGATCGTATGTAATCTTCTAAAGAATGCAGTAGATATACTTCCCGATAAGGGCCAAATTATATTCAATATGTTTACGAATGGTTCGAACTTGGTTATTGAGATATGTGACAACGGGCCGGGTATTCCATCCGGCATAAGAAATCAGCTCTTCGATCCTTTTTTTACAACCAAGACCAACGGCACGGGATTGGGGCTGTGGGTGGTCTATCGCCTGGTTCAGAGCATGCAGGGAGTTATTGAGGTGAGTAGCGAGGAGGGCCTGGGCGCCACATTTCATATTGCTCTGCCTCTTATTAACACCAAGGTGGCCTGATGCCGGACAAGTTAGAACAATCGTCTGATAATGAAGATTTCAGTGACTACTGCGTTCTCCTGGTGGAGGATGATGAAATCATGCGTCTGTCACTAGAGGACAGGCTTCTACTCGAAAAGATCCCTGTCCGCGCCGTGCCTGATGTAAGCAGTGCTAAAAGTGAACTTGAAAAAGGCGATATCGATCTTGTAGTCACCGATATCCGCCTGCCCGATGGCACTGGAATCGAACTTTTTTCAGAGATGACACAGTACTTCCCCGGAATCCCTGTGATTCTAATGACCGCTTATGGTGATGTGTCGGATGCAGTGGCCCTGGTTAAAGCCGGGGCGCTTGATTACCTGACAAAACCTTTCAATATCAGCGATTTTATTACCAAGCTGCAGCGACACCTCTCCCGTGTTGCAGATGCACGCCTGACACTCGACAGTGCTGACGACGACAGCAGCTTCAAGCCCGGCAGCGGTCTTCTGGGAAAGAGTACTGCAATGCGCATGATCGAGCGGCTGGTGGCTCGTCTTAGCGAGAGTGACAGTTCAGTATTGGTTACGGGTGAGTCCGGTGTGGGCAAGGAGGTGGTTGCCACCCTGATACATAACAACAGCCTCCGTGCTCAGGGGCCAATGATCAAGGTTAACTGTGCCGCGCTCTCCACTGGGCTGATCGAAAGCGAACTTTTTGGTCATGAGAAAGGGGCTTTTACCGGTGCATTGCAGCGGCGCATAGGACGTTTCGAGCAGGCGCAGGGGGGTACTATCTTTCTCGATGAGATTGCAGAAGTTTCGCCCGATATACAGGTGAAACTCCTGCGTGTTCTGCAGGAGCGTGAAATAGAGCGTGTCGGTGGAGTGGAGCCAATCCCTCTGGATGTGAGGGTTATTGCCGCAACCCAGGTGGTGTTGGATGAATCGATCAAGAAAAATGAGTTCAGATCAGATCTCTACTGGCGTCTCAATGTTATTCATGTAGACATCCCGCCACTGCGGGAACGTCGTGAGGATATCATCTATCTCGCCAGGCTTTTTGTGAATGAGCAGGTGAAAAAAACCGGGAATCCGATCAAAGGATTGGCTAGAGAGGCGGAATTGCATCTTCTAACCATGCCGTTTTATGGCAATGTCCGTGAACTTAAAAATATTATTGAGAGGGCGGTCGCTTTGTGTGACGGCTCCTGGATCGGTGCTGGTGACCTGCAGACACCGGATAATATCAGTTACGATATTACGGCGACCACATTGAAAGAGTCGATAGAAGAGGCTGAACGCAGCGCAATCAGCAAAGCATTGGCCGAGAGTGGCGGAATAATTAACCAGACAGCTGATTCTTTGGGCATCTCCCGAAAAAACCTATGGGAGAAGATGAAGCGTTACGGTATTGAGAAGTAGCATGGGGGCTTGACTGCGGCATCCCTGTCGCAGACACCCTCAACAGGGGAGGGGCAAGCCGTCCTTAACTTATGGAGTGAGTCGTTACAACTTCTCAATAAATTCCTGCCATAGTGAGGCAGTGGCAGGATACTGCTATTGATTGAGGGGAACCAGTTCGGTGATGGCGCTATCATTCTTTGCATCCACCTTTTGGTAGAGGTCGTAGAGCGCTGCCTGGAGCGCTTCTTCGATCACTGGGTGGTAGAAGGGCATCTGTAGTAGTTGACCCACTGTCATGTCTTGCTGGATGGACCAGGCGAGGAGGTGCGCGAGGTTTTCACCCTTGGTGCAGATCATCTCTGCGCCGAGCAATCTGCCGCTGCTCTTCTCAGCGTAGACTCGGATAACGCCCTTGTTCTTGCCCATGATCAGGGCGCGGCCAACGGGGGCCATCTTCACCTCACCCACTGCGGTTGTTGCCTGATCAAGATCTGACCAGCGGGCGCCGACATGGCAGATGTTGGGATCGCAGAAGTTGATTGCCAAAGTGGTTTTTCGTTCAAATGGCTGAATCTTTTCACTGGTGGCGTTGTGTCCGGCAATGCGGCCTTCATCACCCGCTTCATGGAGCAGAGGCCGCTCACCGTTGACATCACCGGCGATGAAGATGTGGCTCTCTCCGATCTGCATGGTGTTACGGTCATAGTCGGGGATCCCGCGCTCATCAAGTTCAATGCCGGCATTTTCGATGGTCAGGTTATCCAGGTTGGGACGGCGACCCAGGCTGGCCAGTACTTTATCAACCACCACCGAGTGCTCTCCGGCGGTGACCCGCAGCTTTCCGTTCTCTTCGCTGATCTCTGCTGCGGCACCCAGGTGGATCGGGAACTCTTTGCCGAGAATATCGATGGCACTCTTTGCCACTTCCGGGTCATCCAGACCGCCGATGGTCTCCAGCATGTCGAAACCGGTCACTTCAACGCCAAGACGGGAGAGTGATTGACCAATCTCCAAGCCGATGACACCGAGGCCGATGACGGCGATGGATACCGGTAGCTCTTCCAGTTCAAACACCTCGTTGGTGGTGATAATGCGGTCACCAAACCCCCGCCAGGGTGCAGGAATGATGGGGGTGGAGCCGGTGGCAAGGATGATTTTTCCGGCGCGGAAACGTTTGCCCTCTACATCGAGGAGGTTGGGTTCAACAAATTTGGCATAGCCCTCGATAAACACTTCGTCACTCATATTGTCGGTACTGTTACCGAGCACCCGATCGACAAAGGTGTCACGCATATCCTGGACATACCCCATGGTCTCTTCTGTATCCAGGGTAAGATACTTGTGACCCGCTACGCCGTAACGGCCAAGGATACCGGTGCGATGGTAATCTTCGGCCACCTGGATCAGCGCCTTGGAGGGCATGCAACCGACCCGGGCGCAGGTAGTGCCAGGCTCGCCGCCGTTGATCAGGACAAAGCTCTTGCCTGAGGGTTTGACCTTGCCCAGAGCATAAAGCCCGGCACTGCCGGAACCAATAATGGCGACATCTACTTGCTTCTCTTCCACGATGCTCTCCTGAAAAAAGGGTACAGGGCATTACTGCCCGATTAATTTTGATGTGTGATTCTACACCGATATCCGTCCAGAAATGAGCTTATGAAAGAGAAGGTTTATGG
>JBEVXT010000550.1:0-2825 GCA_040505955.1 Sedimenticola sp.
ATGTACTGATCGATAGCTCAGAAGAAGATCAGGAGTATATTGAAGATTGCCAAGTCTGCTGTAGGCCGATTGTATTTAGAATTACGTTATCAAGTAGCGGTGAACCGGTAGTGTCGGTACGAAGTGAAGATGAAACTTATTAGAGAGGCAATAAAATATTTGTAATATTTGTGGTCAGAGTGAAGTCTGCTTCCTTTCGCCTCTATAAGCCCTCATTTTCTTCTCAAGGTCTCTGGAGTTTTTACACTGACCAAAAATTTGTAATCTGTTGGTGGTTTGCTTTTGTAACAGATGGGTGCACTCGTCTTTTTGTCTTTGATCAGCCACCGCTTAACCCTGAGCGAAGCGGCGGGTTAAGCCGTTGGCTGGATGGCTTCGTTAGGCCAATTTTCTTCAACTGTAAACGACCGCCCAAGAGTTCTAAAATAGCTGAATTCCTGCTTTCGTAGTTTGCCTCTAATTTCTTCGAATGATTTAACCACATCTTCAGCGTAAATCCTCTCTCCACAATGAAGACATACCTCAGCAGCAACTTTCATAGAAACCGTATTCCCTCCGTCTTTGAGTAGTTTTTGTACTTGTTTGTTTTCCAATTCACCACCACATACGGGACACTTTTCAAATGGTTTCATTTTTCCACCCTTGATTTCCAGTCAACCCACCGCTCAGGATCTGGCCGATAGACTGTGATTAATACTGCTCATTAATTTTCTGGATTATACGCCCAAACACTATGAATTGGTTCACCTGAGAAATTCTTCCCCATAATCAGACAGCTTGGATATGGCTTGTCATTTGGATAATCCTCGATAATTTCGCCCTGAATCACCGATGAATATATTTCCTCATATGCCAGGGTATCATCAAATGCTTCCTCATCAGCATGATCTGTGATTCTCACCTGACTGCTCCGAATAGCATTGATTACGTTTTCAATATGCATGTCTCTATTTTTCTGAGCAATACTACAATACTAGGACACCCATCACTAAATCGTGTTTGTGTAAGTGATGGGTGTCCTATCTTTTGAATTATTACCGGTAAAGATTAAATGGGAAAAGAGGCCGCTTAACAGCATTTTCTTTTGGTTGACACCGTAACTACATTGGATATACTGAAATGTAACTACATTGTTATAACCTCATGGCGTTGAAATGACTACAGCAGCAAAAGCAAAGTTTGAGGGCACGGTACAGCCATGGGGTAACAGTCTGGGTATCCGCATTACCCGCCCGATGAGTGATATGGCCCATCTTGGGAAAGGGGACAAGGTTGCTATCGAGATAACAGAAACAGGGCTTGTGATCTCCAGAAAAAAGGCCGTGAAACGTCTCAAGCTCCCTTATAGCGAAGCCGATCTACTTGTGGGGATGACTCCTCACAAGGCGCACGCTGATGAGTTGCCAAGCGTTCTTGATAGTGAAGTAGGTGGCTGAGGTGACAGAAAGGTATATTCCAGATAGGAACGACATCGTATTTCTCGACTTCGACCCAACTAAAGGTAAGGAACTCGGTAAGTACCGTCCGGCCCTGGTTCTGTCGAGCAAAGCATACAACAAGAAGACCGGACACCTGATCTGCTGCCCAATCAGTACCAGCATTCGAGGGGCTGCAACAGAGGTTCCAGTCGATAACCTCGACTCACACTCTGTAGTGGCATCGAATCTGATCAATACGCTCGATTGGCGCGAGAGAAAGGTCAAAAAGGTGGCAGAGGGAGAGCCAAGTGTAATGGATGAGGTGATTTTTCGTCTTATCCCCTTGATTGGCGCTGATCTGGTTATTGGTGATCTTGAATAACTAATGGGAAAAGTGCGATTCACATAGCTCGAATCTATGCTGGGCGGGAGGATATTTCGTATCGACAGTTGGTCGAGACGAAAAAGTAATCAGGGTGTTCATCAGGCATCAGGAAGCTAAAAATCGCAGAGTAGATCAGCTGAATCTGATGTAGTTGGCACCCCCTTTTGGGGTGGCAAGGATGTATGCTCCGTTCAGGCCGCTTCGAGCGGCTCACACGCAATACCACAATACCCATCACCGTAAATCGGGTGTGTGTAAGTGGTGGGTGTCCTGTCTTTTCGGCTTTTTGCGTCGGCTGGATTTGATGGTTATAAGTCATTTTTGACTTCTATCCAATATGGACTGTATGAGTTTGACCAATAATGCAATACTGGGCTAGATGCCAAATTATTAGTGACCCTCCAATCATTATTCTTTGTTCTTGTTAAAACTGTAACGGTGCAGCATTTTTTACCACTGGAGCTTACATAATATTTTGAAATTAGCACATATTCCTTATATTGAGCTTGTTTGTGCAGGAAGCTTCTTTGGGTTGTTCTTTTGCTCCATATATTAATCCAAAATTCCTGGTTTCTTCCATTTTCTTTATTTCTCTTCAATATGTCCTTTTTTGATTTTTCATCCCATGATTCTAGATGCTGAGCAAAATCACCTTTCCGCATAGCTCTTTCAAAACTCGATGCTGCCTCTATCGGCGTGCTATAACTATAGTTTTCTGAGTTTATATCGACTTCAATTGCGGGGCTGATATCTGATTCATAAAGATCAAATCTATTGCCTCTAAAATCATAAACCTTAAGCTCACCATTTATTCTATTTTCACCGCCAGCAAATGAATTGCCTAATATGAATAATGCAAGGAAGATAGTAAATATTAATTTCACGCGACTTTTCCATTTATGACTTATAATGCCCAGCACAGCCGCCGAGGAACGAGGTCGGCTGGTGCTGCTGGTTAGAGCCTACCCAGCCAAAATTGCGGTCGCCGCCGATTGTGAGCTACTGCCAACACTTGAACATTA
>JBEVXT010000551.1:0-3520 GCA_040505955.1 Sedimenticola sp.
TTGATGCGGTTCGCAAGCTCACCACATCCTACATGCACACATAGGCAGAGAAAGGATTGTAGGATGTGGTGAGGTACGAACCGCATCATTCGAATAGCAATTAACCTTCCTGACTATCGGTGGAGAGCAGATACTTGAATAGTTACTCCCGTTTTTCGTTTAATGCTCTTTCAATTTTTTAACTCTCATGTTCAATATCAAAACCGAGCTTGATTCTAGCTGGAAAAACGCCCTCAGGGATGAATTCAACAAGCCCTACCTGGGGCAGCTGGAGGGTTTTCTGGAAAGCGAATACCTTAGCGGTCAAACCGTCTACCCACCACGCGGTGAACTCTTCTCCGCTTTCAGCTCGACGCCACCGGCCAAGGTGCGGGTGGTGATCATCGGCCAGGATCCCTACCACGGCGAGGGGCAGGCCCACGGGCTCTGCTTCTCTGTTCAGCCCGGTGTTGCCACCCCCCCCTCTCTGAGGAATATTTTCAAGGAGTTGAACGCAGATCTCGGCATCACCACACCTGAGCACGGTTATCTCCAATCATGGGCAAAACAGGGGGTGTTTCTTCTTAACGCCACCCTCACTGTAGCGGCGGGAGCCGCAGGCTCGCACCAGAAGAGGGGCTGGGAGGTGTTCACTGATGCAGTGATCCATTACCTGAATAACCAGCGGGAGGGGCTGGTGTTTCTGCTCTGGGGTGGTTATGCCCAGAAAAAAGGGGCATTTATCGACAGCAAGCGCCATCGGGTGCTCACCTCGGCCCACCCCTCTCCCCTCTCCGCCTACCGGGGCTTTCTCGGTTGCGGCCACTTCTCCGCCGTCAACCGCTACCTCTGTGATCGGGGAGAGAAGCCTATCGACTGGTCACTTCCACCCCCTCCGTTACAGCAGGGCTGTCTGCCACTCTGATGAGACAGCAGACCAGAGCCACCCTCTACGCAGCCTCCACCGTTCTGCTCTGGTCAACGGTGGCAACCGCATTCAAACTCTCCCTCGACTAT
This sequence comes from Sedimenticola sp., assembly GCA_040505955.1. GTDB lineage: Bacteria > Pseudomonadota > Gammaproteobacteria > Chromatiales > Chromatiaceae > Vondammii. Next base: position 997 of record JBEVXT010000551.1, read on the forward strand.
ATGGAGCCGCTGCAGCTCCTCTTCTACGCCAACCTCACTTCGGTACTGCTGCTGCTTGCCGTTGTGGCGCTGCAGGGAGAGTTAAAAACCCTGCTGCGGCTACCCAGGGGGGAGATAATTCGCAACTCGCTGCTGGGCCTGCTCAATCCGCTACTCTACTACTGGGTGCTTTTCCAGGCCTATGACCTGCTCCCGGCCCAGGAGGCGCAACCCCTCAACTACACCTGGGCAATCACCCTCTCACTCCTCGCCGTTCCCCTGCTCAAGCAGCGCCTCACCCCCCTGGACCTTGTCGCCATCCTGATCAGCTACTTCGGCATTCTGGTGATTGCAACCCACGGCGCCCCGCTCTCGCTGCACTTCAGCAACGGACTGGGGGTTGTTTTGGCTCTGGTCAGCACGGTGATCTGGGCGCTCTACTGGATATTCAATACCCGCAGCAGCACCCCAGCGGTGGTCGGTCTGCTGCTCAACTTCACCGCCGCTCTACCGTTTGTCGCCCTGCTCACTTTCTACGACAGCGGTTTCGCCATCCGTTCCGCAGAGGGTCTGCTGGGGGCCGCCTATGTCGGCCTGTTTGAGATGGGTATCGCCTTTATTTTCTGGCTCAACGCCATGCGCCTGACCGACAGCACCGCGAAGATCGCCAATCTAATTTACCTGTCACCCATTCTTTCTCTGTTTCTTATTCACTTTTTTGTTGGCGAAGTGATTCATTGGTCCAGCGGCGCCGGTCTGCTGCTGATTCTGCTCGGTAACGGTGTGCAGCAGCTTGGACGCGCCAGAGGCTCCTGATCCGTAACTATTCAGCTCACCCCTGAAATCCACCATTTCCGCGTTAAAAAATGATCATTTAGCCATGTAAACTCACATTTTTTGCCTTGAACTGATGGATTTCAGGGGCAATCTGAACAGTTACAGGCGATTTCTTTGCAGTGCTGAATAGTTACCATAATTCTAGGATGATCAGGGCCGCCCGATGATGATCTCATCCGGCTTCTCCTGAAACATCACCCGCTGTTCCATCTCCGGCGTCAGGTAGATTCGTCCCTTCTCATCCACCAGCATCACCTGCTTCAATCCCATGTTGCGGGAGACTTCGAGCCACTGGGACGGCCCTGCCACACTGAGGGCAGTGGCCGCTGCATCGGCCAGTCCGCCATCTCGGGCCACCACGGTTGCAGAGGCGATATGTTCCACCGGATAGCCACTGCGTGGGTCGATGATATGGGCGTAACGCACCTGCTGATACTCGCGGTAACGTTCATAGTTGCCGGAGGTCAATAGACACTCCCCATCTTCGACTTCCATACCGGCGATCACCCCCCTGCCTTGGGGATGGCGGATACCGATGCGCCACGGGCGCTCACCGCGTCTGCCGGCAACACAGAGATCTCCCCCGGCGTTGACAATGGCATGGGTGATGCCATGGGCGGCGAGCTGCTTGATGGCCAGCTCCAAGGCAACTCCTTTGGCGTATGCTCCCAGATCGATACTCACCTGCCGATTGTGGCTGCTCACCTGCCCACCATCGATCACCAGATCGGTCATTTCCGGGCCATACTGGAGGAGGGCTTCAATCTCATCTCGGGAGGGTGGCGTGCCAACCTGCAGTTCATCGCTGTGAAACCCCCAGAGGGCGATCAGGCGGCCGATAGCGGGATTGAACAGCCCCATACTCTTACCTGAGAGCATTTTGGCCTGTTCGATCAGAGGCAGAAGAAAAGGATCCACGACTCGCGTATCACCTGCGGCAATAGCACGGTTGAGCTGTACCAGCTCACCCTCTCCTTTCCAGGCGTGCCAATCCCGGTGCATCCGTTGAAACGAGGCATCGACAGCATCCACCGCCTCTTCAAACGCCACCTTATCGCTGGTATAGGCACTGATACTGACCAGGGTACCAAAGACATAAAGCTCCTGTGTATGGACAGTCGGCGGCGAACTGCAGCCGACAGCGACAGTGATAAGCAGGAGTACATGGAGGTAACGGAGCAATGGGTTCACCAGATTGGAATAATTCAGGTCTGCTATCATAACCAATACCGATGTCGCCCCGCAGCGATTATTGTCGTCGAGCTGCTAAACAAGCAATCCACACCCGATAACAGGAGATACGGATGATCTCGTACAAGAAGAGAGAAAAATACAAGTACAACCTGCATAAAGATTTCTCCTACCAATGTACCGGCATTGAAGCGGAGGGGGAGATAACGGTGGAGAAAGAGGATGAGAGAGAGAAAGAGACGAAACCACTGGTGACGCTTGAAATATCGGGAAAACTGACCATCCGCAAGGGCTACGCCTGGGATGGGGCAACCTGCACCCCGGACAGCGCCACCATAATGACCGGATCACTGGTTCACGATGTGCTCTACCAGCTGATGCGGGAAGAGAAAATCGACTTCGACCAGAGATTGAGGGCAGATCAACTGCTGCGTGAGATCTGTCTCGAAGCGGGGATGTCCCCGGCCTACGCCTGGTGGGTATTCTGGGGGGTGAGGCTGTTTGGCGCCTGCTACGC
>JBEVXT010000552.1:0-5154 GCA_040505955.1 Sedimenticola sp.
GGCAGACAACGGGACAGCGGCGTCAATCCATGAAATAATCCATGGTAACTATAAGGATTGCTGTTGAGATGTTGTTTTGGTCACCGTTTAGCCGGAACCACCGGGGTTCCTGTGGCGACGTCCATTTCTGTGCATCCGGATAACAGGAGTAGCTTGATAGACTGAAGAGACGGCGCCCCATAGTTGCCTTTATTGTTTGGCTTTTTTGAGGATCTGTTTGATGGAAAAAAATGATGTTTCACCAGTAACCGAGAGCAGTGCAGACCATGTCGAAAGCTGGTTCTTTTCAATAATTCCCATTGCTGTTGCGTTCGCTTTTTATATTGTCTTCATCCTCTACGCCAAGCTTGAGAACGCCAACCTGTTTATTGCATTTGGCGCCGCCGCCGCAATGGTCGGCCTTGAAAGCTACTGGATTATCAAAGGACTGCGTACCAAAACATCAAGCACTGTTGTGATGGGTCTTACCGGCATCATAATCACCCTGGGTGTTCTCTATCTCTACCTATCCTTTATATGATCCTGGAATCCTCAGTTGACCGCGCTGCTGACTGGTTTCACACTGTCTGATCAGTGGGAGGAGAGTGATGAGGGATAAAGCAGCAACTAACAGTACCAATCCGTTTCTGCACAACTCTTTTCGCGAAGGGATCAACACCGTGCTTTTTGACTTGCAGCACAGCTGGGGCAGGAAGGCCAATATGTTCGGCATGTTGGTGATCATCGGCAGTGTGCTGCTCTCCATGGTCGGCACTCTCGATGGTGTAAGCCAACCGACCCACGAGCTGATCGGCTACCTTGAGATCGTCATTACCCTGTTTTTCTCCATTGAGTACCTGCTACGACTCTATTCGGCACACAAACCTTTGGCATACATGCTGAGTTTTTACGGTCTGGTTGACCTGGTCACCTGGCTGCCGCTGTTGCTGTTCGGCGATGTCTTTCTGGCTATTCGTCTTTTACGGGTGCTTCGCCTGCTGAAACTGCTGCGTTACCTTCGCGCAATAAGGGTTTTCTTCGCTTCCATGATCGATGTTTTCGACATCGTCTTTGTTGTGTTGGCGACCATCTGCATCATGGTGCTGGTATCGGGTAACCTGATTCACCTTCTCGAACCGGAAACCTTTTATAACGCTTTCATCGGCTGCTGGTGGGCGCTGGTGACCATGACCACTGTCGGTTACGGCGACATGGTGCCGGTGACCGCCTGGGGCAAGGTGCTGGCCTCTGCAATGATGCTGGCGGGCATTACCATGTTCGCCCTGCTTACCGGCACCATCTCGATCAAGCTGTCCGAGTATATGGCGAAACAGAAGGCGTGCTGCAGTTGCGGCGCAGCAATCGCCGATCCGGCGCAATTCTGTGAGTACTGCGGTTCGGAACAGCCTCCTGCAGGCTGATACAAGCGGGGCAGGTATCAGAATCCGCGTGACGCCTTAACCTTCTCGTAAGCCTGACGGATCTCATGGGTCTTCTGGGAAGCCATCTTCATCATCTCCTCCGGCAACCCTTTCGACACCAGCTTGTCAGGGTGGTGCTGGCTGAGCAATCTCCGGTATGCCCTCTTCACTTCGGCGTCACTGTTCGCTTTGCTGGCACCGAGAATAGCGTAGGCATCGGCTATCGTTGGACCCCTGGGTTCAAGCGCGCCACCTTGACTGCCGCCACCAAAACGGCGCTCCGCCCGAACCATCTTCTCCAAACGCCGGAAAGCGAACTCGGGAATACCCAGCTGCCTACAGATATGAAGAAGCAGTTGCTCCTCCGCCCGGTCAAAACGGCCATCGGCGTATGCAGCATTGAGCTGGATCTCGATAAACATCTGAATTAGGGTGCTGCGGCGATGGCACTCCTGCCGGAACTGGATCAACACCTCATCGAGAGGGAATCCGCTCTGCTTACCCCGGTTGAACAGATTGATGGCGGTCTTGCGCATTTCGGCATCAAGATCCATCTCATCCATCACCGCCTTGGCAAGGGCGATCTCATCCTTTGATACCTGACCATCAGCCTTGGCGATATGCCCCATGATGGAGAAGGTGGCGGTAAAAAAAGCCGTCTGCACCCGCTCTCGATCACCGGTGGCAACCTCTTCCCTGCCATCCAGCCCGCCAAGCCCCTTATCCAGGTTATGTCCGACCACTGCGCCCAACAGAGCGCCCAAAGGCCCCCCCAACATAAACCCGAAGGCTCCTCCCGCAACTTTTCCCCACCAACTCACGCCCGCTCTCCTTACATAATCATTACATAATCATTCCGCCCCATTATACGGATACCGTGTGGGTACTCCACCGGTACCATAGAGGGCAAAGCCTTACACCCGGCACCTAAAGATCTCAGTTTCCACGCCGATATAATTAGCGAGACCAGAAAGAGCTGTGTCTCAGGAGGCTCGAGATGATCCGCACTTACAACATGGCTAACGGCAGGCTGCTCAACCAACAGCAGCATCAAGCCAACGCACCGAAGATGCCGGAACGGCACCCTGCGGACATCTCCTTCCCATCCACCCAACTACAGGAGATCCCGCTGGAAGCTGAGCAGAAAAACGGCACTATGCCGGCTGATCTGGCTCAGGTGTCTGTCGACAGATTTGTTGATCGACAATAGTTAGAAAGTACTGTGCATAAAAGGCCTGCGGTGCTGCCGCAGGCCTTTTGTTATACAGTTCGATAGAAAAAAGCTGCACCTTTAGGAGCGAACTTGTTCGCGATCAGCTTCGTAGAATGTTCTTCGTGAAGAGCGTGTTTCGGAGTCCATCGCGAACAAGTTCGCTCCTACAAATGCAAAGCGTCAGAACATGTTCTTGGTTATTAAGAATCAATGCCCAAGCAATATATCAGTGGAGAGCCATATTCGCGTTTGTTTGTATTCATTTCCGGCTGAGTTTCAGGGGTAATCAGGTACGATTATGAGCTATCAGAGATCCCGGGCGAGACGGAAACCAACGGCAAACAACTTCGAGTCCGCGCCATGATGGCTGCGCTTGGTCGTCCGCAGACTCTCTCCCGGTTTGTTGAAAGCACCGCCGCGTACCACCCGTTCTCTACAACCGGGGTCAATCCAGGCGCCGCCGTTGCTGGGCGCTCCTCTGTAATTATTGTGGTAACAGTCGGCAACCCACTCCATGACATTTCCGGCGGTATTGTAAAGCCCATAGAGGTTAGGCTCGAAGCCACCGATCGGTGCTGTCGATTTCCGATCCCAGCGGCTGCCGCAGTTAAAGCAGTTGGCGCGGTTTTTCCCGATCTGGAAGCCCCACCAGTAGGTGGTGTCATTGCCAGCCGCCGCTGCATACTCCCACTCGGCCTCGGTCGGCAGGCGATACTTCTTGTTGGTCTTACGGGAGAGCCAGACGGTATAGGTGGATGCATCCTCCCAGCTGACATTCATCACCGGCCGCCTGCCTCTGCCCCAACCGAGATCATCCGGGAGACTGCGACCGGTTGCCTTGGCAAACTGGCTGTATTCATCGAAGGTCACCTCATAACGACCTATGGCATAGCTCTTTAGCCCCACCCTGTGGCTCGGCCGCTCTTCAGATGCCAATTGACTTCTGTCGCTGCCCATGATGAATTCACCACCACGAATGTAGGCCATTTCCGGCGCGCGACCGCCGCTGTTCAATCGATCTTGTATCACCGTGCCTGATGCAGGCTCTCTGTCCTCCACCGCCAGCGGCTTGTCAGCAGCGGCTTCGGTCGGTTTCGGTGGCTGCTTCTCCCCTGGTGAGGTCAATGATGGCTGGGGCGCCTCTTGAACCGGTGGCACAACAACCACCTGGCGCGGTGCCGTGATCCGTTTCTCAACCGGCTTCAGCGGCACTGTTACGGGAGCTTCGACCTGAACAGGAGCTATCTCCTGCTGCAGAATTCTGCCGACAATCTCCCCTCCGCCACTCATTATGGAAAACAGTTCCACCAGACCGAACGCAGCTGCCGCACCCACCAGGCCACTCACCAGTATGCTCTTTACTGAACTCCCACTTTCAATATCCAGCACCTGCTTTGCACCACCCACCAGCCGACTATCTTCCAGCCCCTCTACCGGGCGTTCACTATCGACCTTCTCCTGTACTTTGTAGAGGGCATCCTCAACCTGCTTTTTCGCCTCCACTGCTTCGTCGCGGCTGAACGCTGCTTCATCCATTTCCCCCAGGGCCGCATCCAGGGCAAGCTTCAGGCGGTCTACCTCACTGTTTCGCTCTTCTATTTTCTCTTCGAGGAGGAGCGAATCTTTGCGGCTCATATCCAGCTCACGCCGCCGCTCGTCAAGTGAGCGCTGCAGAGAGTCCATCTCCTGGCGAATGGCTTCGCTCTCAGTGGCATCGACCGACCCGGTCAATTCGCCCTCCCTGATCTTCTCACGCACCTCTTCCAACTCCAGCTGCAACATCACCATCTGTTCGGCAGCATCACTGCCCTCAGACGCGGCCAGCCGGGAGGCATCTTCCGCCTGGGTGGCCTCAAGGGTCTGACGCAGTTGCACCACATCCTCCTCTGCCTGTTGGCGCACCAGTTTCAACTCTTCACGCAGGGCAGCCACCTCTTCTCCTCCAACTTCCTGCTGGGCCTCCTGTATCTGCTCTGCATACTGCTCCATGACGGAGCGCAGCTCATCCACCTCGCCATTCAAGCGGCGGGCCTCCTGCTCCACCATCTCCTTCTCTTCACTCAACTCATCGAGCTGCGATTGCAGCACCGACTCGGTTGAAGCTTTACCGGAAGTCTGTTCCGCTACCTGCTCCAGGGCCTCTTCCAACCGTTTAAGCTCCAGTCGCAGGCTATTACGCTCCGCCTTCCGTCCATGGAGCTTCTCTTTTAATCCATCCGCCAGGGCAGTCAAATCCTTCTTATCAATCTCACTCCGATCAAGTTCTTTCTGCTGGATATCGATCTGTTTTTTCCGGTCGGCAACAGCAGACTCACTCTTGTTCAGTTCACTTCGCAGCTCACCCCTCTCCTCGTTCAGGGTGGCAAGCTGTGATACCAGCTCGCTCTTCTCCTCTTCCAGTTGCTGTTGCTGTTCATCACCGCTCTGCTGCCGCTGGTTCAGCTTGCTGTGCAAGCCTTCGGACTCTTCCTTCGCCGATGCCAGCTGCTCCTGTAGCGCTTCCTGGGCCTCTTTCAGTGCGCCAAGCTGTGATGCCAGCTC
>JBEVXT010000553.1:0-741 GCA_040505955.1 Sedimenticola sp.
CAAGCGTCGTAGTGACGTCATGGAGACACTAGCATTATGTCGGTGTTGGCGGGGCCCCGGAATGAGCATTGTGATCAAACAGCACGCGCTGTACGTTTGAACACGTATGTGAGCTGTATAAAACAATAGCAGCCATGTAACAATTACCAATTTAGGCAATAAGGTTCTTTCAAACACAAATACGTATTAGTCTAGTGCACTTCTATAATAGAACCTTGTTTGCGAGTATGTTTCTGACTCGATGAATAATGTCACAGTGACATTACTACCTGTTTCTCATAAATGGTTAATAATATCGGATGGGGTAACACAACTACTGGCACTAGATGGTCCTTTAGATGTATTGTTAATTTCGTTACCCCATAATATGGTGCTGTACTGGTTCTACCCATTTACGGAATAACTTCTCCGTTTACTAGACGTGAAGCCCAAATGAATGAATGAATGAATGAATGAATTAGAAAATAGACTAGCCTGCAAAAACACAGGCAAGTATTTTTGTTTTTGGATTTTCCATTAACGCCTTGTTTTATCTCACGCTTATATACACGGTATTTGCTTCTTTCAGTGCGATATCGAATTTTATTTCATCGAACAAACAGCCGATAGTGAATATTCAATGTTGTGTGATTTTTTAGAACATTAGCTAATCCATTTCCAGTCATAAAATAAAAAAGACTAAAATCCTGTTGTTGACCTTTTCAGAGCTTTATATTCAAGAGAAGTTGATGGATCCGAAGG
>JBEVXT010000553.1:751-8919 GCA_040505955.1 Sedimenticola sp.
GGTCCGTACGGCGTCGATCTGGCGCTGAGGGCCCGCGATGACACGCCCCAGGCGTCCTTCAGAAAACTCAACGTCTCCTAGTTGTGAAATGCTTGTTGGTGGAGGGAAGACGTTCTTAGTTTTAGCTAACAATTTATATTTTTAAAACTGTACAAATTCACTTTTCACTAGAAACTGTGGTGGTAGTTTACTGTACAAACAGTGGTGTAGGTTTGTGGTGTATGGTGGTGGGCTAAAAAAGGCCAGTAGACGCTTAATTTGACAGAAATTGCGGCCTCTGCAGAATTCCGGCCCGGGAAAATTTGGCTGCCATCTTGTATTTTGCAGATTTCTGCGGAAAAATATGTGAAATTGCGAAAATCCTCGAGACCTTGTTGCCAACTGAACACTCATCAGTTTACGTTTGTCCCACGAAGGACTGTAGTGGTCAATAACATTCCCTCCACACAAAAATATTGTTAAAAACTGTTAGAAAATATATGCGGAAAATTCCCAAATATTCATGAACTGGCTCCATAGACCATATATGAACGCAGTCTCGTAGCCCTTACTAAATGTGACCATACACCTTGTTATATATATAAACTGTGCGCACCGTCCATATCGGCCAATTTCTCGCTACGCACACATCTTGCGGCAAATTCCCCTGGAGGGTGAAGACTGAAGAGCAGCGGTGGAGTTTTTGACATTACATGTACCTGATATAAATAAACATTTGACAATAAACATGTGTTCTATTCCTCCCCGCGGCGTTGCTGATGGTGGCAGTGAGAAGATGTGAAGACGGGTTCACCCTCGCAAGTGGAAAAACTACACGCGCCGGGTTCTGATACTACAGCATTATCGTGAAATGATGCCCCTGATACTACGCCAAAATTGAAAGTTCAACCTGAATTATATGAACTGATAATATCAGTATATTGAATTGAAATCTGCAACTTTTACACTGAATAGTTTTATGTTTTAACATATAGTTCCTGATTCTGAGTTACAATTGCAAGATATATCAACTGACTGCTTGGAAAGCTGCCCCGGGCATATAGATTGCATATTACTTTCTTGTCATATACTTTTAGTCTGAATCGTCATATCGTGATATGAAAACGGTTCCATAGAGTGAATACTCATTGCTTATTGAAATAATAAAGTAGTGAACGCCGTGATATATATATGGACTGAAAACGTTTTAATTCTTAGTTTGGAACGTCTTATACTTTTAAACTGAAACACTGGAATGCTGAGTGGTATATGGACTGAAATGTCTTAAATTCTTATAACCTTTTATACTATTCCTCCTGGAAGGATGTAGAGTGAAATGTAATTGTATAAATACTCACATGCACGGTGAAATATAGAAATAGTGAATGCTGTGAAATAGTGAACGCTGTGATATAATATTATATCCCAGGACTGAAATGTTTTAAACTCTTAACCTGAAACGGTATATATAAAGTTTTATTCTGGAGCTGGTATAGAAAAGCATCGTGATAAGACATTTGTATTACTCTGAAATACTGAACTATCGACTCATCATATGGTGTATAAATGTGGATTATATGACAATTTTTAGCCTTGTTTTTAAAATATCTGATAGACATGGAAATCCAAACCCGCAGGTCAATGCGTGGAACAGCTGGAAGGCTCCGGACTGAAAGAGACTATGTGCTAAATAGACCGCGTGCTCTTGAGAAGAAAGCGCTCTCTTGTCTGAAGGATGCGAAGATTACACATGAGATTAAGGGGGCAAACCACATATTTAGTATGTCTACATCAATGTACGAGTTATACAGACTGAATGTCGTGAAGTTTTATGAATTACAAGAGAAAGATTGTACTAGTTTAAGTAAGTGTGAAATAACTCACATTCATGATAGACAAAACGCCTTAGTGGAAACGCAGGTAAAAGTGCATCAGAAGACTCAGCGAGGCTGTGGGCGGGAAAAATACACCCTGAACCTCTACCATACAACTAGCCGGGTTATGGCAAATGGGAAGAATGCCGGAGCTTTCAGTGCTGACCACAAAAGAATGGTGCAATCAATCCTGAACAATCCTGAACTTGACTCCTATGATAAACAACTACATGCTGAAATCTCCTCTCAACTGCGCAATATGGGTATACAGTCACCAAAGAAATCAAAGTCTAAACAAGCAATCCACGCAATTGAGCAGAGAAAAACAGACGACATGCGTCAGTTACTAAGAACCTCCGGGACTGAGTTAGACAACTGTCCACACTGTGAAGAGTATGTAGAAAATGGTGTTGCCTGTGACAGGTGTAGCAGTTGGTATCATTACGGGTGTGAAGGGTTAGATCCAGAGGAAGTGTCCGATACTCAGAGCTATCACTGTAAATCGTGTGTGAACCTGAACGAGTCGTTGGAGTCGCTCTCTGAAGATATTCTACGGACGGATGAAGTAGATCCCATTCAAGCCAGCGATGACACTAACGGTCGTGATAAACAAGGAGAATACTCACCTGATCAACAATCGGATACTACACCGAAGACACCGAAGATTCTCCTGAATACCAGTATACACGGGAACTTTGATGAAACCACTGTGAAGAAGGTAGCATTGAATGATCAAGTGCTGATTGAAACAAATGACATTGTAGAACCTGTCGCCCGGAGAGAATTAGTAACGTATAGGGATGCACAAAAACCACACACTCTAGGACCTTCGTTGAATGAAACACGCCCGAAAACCATAAATACTACCTTAGTACAGAGTGGAAACAGTTCTCACAAGCAGAGCGATACCAAGTTTGGTGCTCATACAGTGACAGATTGTAGATTAGACGATCCCCAGCCATCCAGTATTATTAACAAACCAAAACCAAAACGAAAAGTTGTTCAAAAGAATGATGAAACTGAACAGTTAAACCTAGCAAAGTCTCTGATCAATAATCTAGAACGGAAAGTTAACGATCTTGAAAACTCGAACAAAATATTAAAGACAGAGTTAAACCTCCGCAGCGATGAACGTACACGGTGCAGCACCGAAATACCTGGACAGACAGCAGGTGGACCATACCCACATACAGGCAGTGGAACCTCATCGGTGTGTGAGAGAGATCTACTGTTACTCAGGGAAAAAGTCCAGTGCCTGGAGATGGACTCAATTAGGCAGCGGATTACTGTGATCGAATCCAGTATACTCCATAGTCGAGGGCTGCAGCAGTACTCTCCAACATATCCAGGCGATGCATACTTTCCCTCTTTACCGGGGCAGTCTCAGCCTCAAGCACCTATGGGACCGCACCCTGTCCCCATGTCTAATCTTTATGCTCCGACAATGCATTCTATGTACAATCAACAGATGCACAGCCCCTATGGACCGTTTCTGCATAACATACATCCATCCTCTATGCAACACCATTCCGGATATACTCCTGCTCACATCCACCCAGGGTTAGCAAATCCTGCTTACAATACTTTCCCTCACATGCACCAAGGGCTCGCTAATACTATACACCCACCCCCTTACATTCAACCGGGACATATACACGCTCCACCTGCTCAGGCGCATATGCAACCAGGGCTGGCAAACACTGCAAATTTCCCTCCCCACCTCCAGCCAAGGCATACAAACACTGGGAATATTCCTACTCAAGCCTACCTACGCACCCAATACAATGCAAATCACCTTCACGGTCCACCAGTCTTTGCAAAGCCTCCACAAAACTCTGCACGGCAAATACGACCTGAACGTCATCTGCCCAAGGAACGTCCCTATGGTGAACGGCCTACCCGAGACGAGGGAAATGCAGCTCCAAGTGGATGCAAGGATCCTATTTACATATCGGACACTGAGGATGACAGAAATAGAACCCTGAATGGCAATACTCCCAGAAATACTCCAGTCACACCTATGGTGAACACTGAACAACCTGAAGCTCGTAATAGCAAACAAGACGTACACTCATCCACCAGTCAGAGAAATGGGCCCCATACGGAAACCGATGAACCCAGCTCGGAGCAGTCAGGAGATAGAGACGGAGATCAAACCCAGTCTTTTTTATGCAGCGGCCGAGCCTCTCAGCTGACGTGGAAAACAAAAATGTAAAACTGTTAAAACTTGCAACCCTGAATGTAAAAAATGTTGAAACCAATAATCAATATTTACTGAACGTATTAAAGTCTAGTGATGTCGTGTGCCTCCAGGAGACATGGCTGTTCGCGTTCCAGTTGGAGCAACTCAACCAACTAGATGAAAATTTTGAAAGTCAAGGAAAAGCTGTGGACGATAATGATCCGATCCCGCCAGTTCAGAAACCTCGTGGATATGGAGGTGTCGCCAACCTAACACGTACAAACAGTGACCTGAAATTCAGAAAATGTAATGATGGTAGTAATAGAATTGTCGTGACTGAAATGTTGTCAAATCCTCCGGTATGTTTATGTAACGTATATATGCCGGCGCGTAACTCACGAACTTCACAATCTTATAGCGAGATATTGGATGAATTGAGTGAAATAATCAGTAAATATAAATCTACTCATGCCATTATCGTCTTAGGAGATATGAATGCATCTCTCATAACTAGGAAAGGAAACGAGCAAGATATATTATTTAAGCAGTTCTGTGAAAAGGAAAATCTTCATACCAATCAATTTGGCGAACCAACATTTTTCCATGAAAATGGCAGGGACTGTGCGGAACTGGATTATGTTCTCTGCTGTGAGAAGGCTCTGACAATGATTGAATCTACTGAGGTTGAAAGTGGCAGTCATTCATCTTGCAACACCTCCGACCATAAAGCTGTAACAGCCGTGTTGAAAATTAAGGTGCATAGTGAAAAGCGTAATCCAGTTATACATAAGACAAAGCCAAAATGGGACAAATGTGATAAGGCAGAATACACCAGTTACATTGAAGAAAACTTGAGAACATTCGATAGACCAGAGAGTGAATTTGAAATGATTCAGACCCTCGGACATTTCTCCTCAATCCTGAAAGAGGCAACTTCCCATAGTATCCCTAATCATAAAACACATGTAAAGAAGAAATATAGGAAAACTCGACTGTGGAGCCCAGGTATCGCTAGTGCTGTGAAAGAATGTAAACAAGCGTGGTGGAAGTGGAGGATATCTGGAAAACCCACATCATCCAAGCACCCAGCTGTGAAACGCAGGGTTGAAGCTAAACGATCATTGAGAAAAGAACAGCGAAGGCTGGCATGTCAGCAAAAAATCACGACTATTGAGAATATCATGAAAACCAAGGACAGATCCAAAAAATTCCACTCGTTAATTAGAAATCAGCGTAAAACCAGCCAGACAACAACAAAATTACTTAAGGTGAATGGGTGTATCCTAGAAACCACGGATGAAATCTGCGACGGATGGGCAACCCACTTCCAGATGCTCGCAAACAACCTTGAAAATGAACACTTTGACGAATCTTTGAAAAATACATTTGAAGAAGATGTTCAACACATACAGTCTATATGTGAAAAGTTAAAAACTGAAACTACACCAATTGAGTATGATGAAGTAAGTTATGCGCTGAAACGTCTTAACACGAACAAGGCAGCAGACACAATGGATTTAACCAGTGAGCACCTGAAATTTGGTGGAACTTCAGTGAATCTGTTTCTCCAAGACCTCTTGAATCACATGATTAAGCAAAAGCATATTTCACCAATCCTGAAGGAGGGATTGCTAACCCCGGTCTTCAAAAAAGGAGATGTCGCAAACCCATCAAATTACAGAGGGATCACCGTCACCTCGGTGATTTTGAAAGTTCTGGAGCATATCGTAAATAAAAGACATAATCTTATCTTAGATGAATCTCAGTCGAAATTACAGAAAGGTTTCACTACCGGCCAATCATCAATGAATGCAGCGCTTATCCTGTCTGAAAGTGTCGCAGAATCAAAAAATATTAAAAAACCACTTATCTTAACAACATTGGACGCCCAAAAGGCATTTGACGTTGTTCATCACAACTCGCTCCTGAGAAAGCTCTACATTGATGGAATAACCGGAGATGACTGGCTGCTCCTACAACATATGTATACGGATTTAACATCAGTGGTGAAGTGGGAAAATACCCTATCCAGTCCAATCATCATAAGACAAGGCGTCCGTCAAGGTGGAGTGCTCTCAACGACACACTATAAAAGGTTTAACAACCCGCTACTCCTGCAGATAGAGGACAGGTTCTCCGGTGCCACTATAGGATGCATTAACATTCCACAAGTAACTTGTGCTGACGACCTAGCCCTCATAAGTCACTCCTCACCTGAAATGCAAAACATGATTGATAGTGTAGAGGACTATGCCAAGCGGGAACGTTACTGCATTAATCCACTGAAGAGTAGTGTCCTCACCTACAAGAATAGCTCCAAGCTGGTGGTAGCGGATCAAAAGTATTATATGAATGGTAAACAAATCTCTAATGACAAACAGACAACACACCTAGGAATCCAACGGAATGTTAAAAACAACGCTGATATTGAAGGGAAAATCAACTTAGCGCGGAAAGCGGCATATTCACTGATGGGAGCAGGTCTTCATAGTGGCAATGGTCTCAACCAACAAATTAGTGCAAAATTATGGTCGTCTGAAATTGTCCCACGCTTGATATTTGGACTGGAAGTGGTGGACTTGAAGGTAAAGGACATAAATCAACTAGAGTCGTTCCAACGTAAATGTCTAAAACAAATTCAAGGACTACCTGACAAAGCGCCGTCCTCGACAGCATTGGCACTATTAGGAATAATTCCGGTTGAAACAAATGTGCACAAGAATATGCTTACTCTGTTCGGAAGCATTCTCAGAAATAGGGACTGTATTGAGCATGAAATTGCTGAAAGACAACTCGCCATGAAATCAATAAAAGAACATAGCTGGTTTAACAAAATAAAAGAACTTCTTGAAAAGTACAATCTCCCGTCAGCGTATGCACTCCTGTCCAATACACCAACAAAATTGGAATGGAAAAAGATGATTAACAGAGCACTACACAGTAGCATCAAAGATAAATGGCAAATAGATGTTGCAGAGAAGTCCTCGCTCAAATATGTGAACTCAGGAGCCCTGACTGTCGGATCGTCTCATCCAGTATGGCGAACTGTGCACGACAATGTCCACGACAGTCGAAGGGCCCAGCTGAAATGCAGACTGCTCACAGGAACATATAACCTGCAAAGCAACCGAGCTGTATTTAACCAACACAACGTGAACCCGATATGTAAAATGTGTAGGATTGATCCTGAGACCAGGCAGCACTTCCTCGCGGAATGTCACATATTTGAGACGGAAAGAGACATCTACCGTCACCAGATTGCGGCTGTTACCCTGTTTCTAAATCTGGACATTTCAAACCCTGAAATCCTGACACAAGTCACATTGGACTGTACCCGCATGGTTGAAAATCCTGAACACATCGATACAATCGAACTGGCAAGCAGATCATATATACACAAGTTACATTACAAACGTGTCCGTGTCCTATCCGCGTTAGAACGGCAGCAAGGTTTCGGGGATTGCGGTTAATTAGGCGTCTCCCGGTGTTTTCAGGCACATCACCAGGTGAATTGTAAGTAGGGGGAAAAAGGCAACTTTATACAATATTCACATTACGTCGATCCGACGGTTCGCCGACAAGTCAACGGCGGATATCTACAACCAACAACAACAACAACATGGCACAAACGTGCACTCTACGACCAGCGGCGTACGGTCCCAAAGAAACAAATGGGAAATTACAATAAAACATCAATGCAAGAAAAAGCATTAAAAAATTAAACGAAACAGATATCTTATTGAAAGGCTTCAAATAGATATCTCTTTCGTCAAACTAGATATCTTGTTGACTCAAAGATATATCTTGTTGACTCAAAGAGATATCTAAGAATTTAATAAAGATATCACTTTGACTCAACACAAATTAAGAAGAAAGATATTATAAATTTTCCATCGAGAACATCACTCAATAATGACTATTAAACAGCAAAACTAGCCTCGAGCATATGAACTTGCAGACTTACCCCACCAACTATGGCACGCCGTTTTACTATTTATTCAGAGTAAAATAATAATAATAATAATAATAATATACTTTATTTCAAGAGGGTTACACATTTAGTTTGAAACTAATCTTCCATGAGGCCAAAATTGTCTTGTTTAAATCTACAAGCATGTTCACTTGCTTAGTCT
>JBEVXT010000554.1:0-8868 GCA_040505955.1 Sedimenticola sp.
ATATCATACAATATGATAGGAGTCTTGCCGTCTGAATGTCTTGTAGATGCAAAAAGTGTAAACTACTTTGGCTTTATATGAAGGATGCCCAGAAATGGCAGATTTTAGGGGTGAGCTGAATAGTTACAGTCATATTTGCGTTTATTCGCGTTCATTTCCGACTAAGGGTGATCAAAGTCAGTCTTTGGCCGCCGGGCCGAATTTCTGCCCACAGATACCGGATGACTCAGCATGTTTTTTCAGACCAACGGCATTAAGAATCTGTATATGGCCGCCACTGACATTCACCAACCCCTGATCGGAAAAGTTATGAAGAATGCGCGAAAAAGTCTCCGGCTTCACCGACAGGCGGGAGGCCAGCACACCTTTGGGCGTGGTGAGATCAAACTCAACCCGCTCCCGCCCCTTGTACATATACTGACCACAGAGAAAACCGGCGACACGTCCGGTGGCGCTCTGCAGGGTAAGATCATCGATCTCCTTGATCATCATCCGCAAACGCATACTCATGTCACCCATGACCCGAAAGCAAGTATCGACGGACTCCCGCAACAGCTCACGAAAACGCCTGGAATCGATGGCAATTAGATGGGTGTTTCCCAGCGCTGTAGCGCGCACCGGATAGGAAGGCCTTTCAGAGAACATCAGCGCCTCTGCAAAAGTGTAACCGGCGACGACCACCTCAATCACTTTTTCATTTCCATTCAGTGAGAGCCGGGAGAGTTTAATCTGCCCGTCACTGACAAGAAAGAAACGCTTTGCTTCGTCACCAACCTCGAACAGCGCTTCACCGTCCATCAGAGATATAGGCTGTCCCATTGCGATAACACGCTGAAGCTGCTCCTCATCCAACTGGGAGAACAGGTAGGCACTCTTAAGCTCAGTAGACATTCACATCTTCCTTTTCTAGCACTGCAACTATTGTAACAATAACCAACCTCTGGCAGAGATGATGTTACTGCAGAATCCCCATCTTTAGAACTACCTAAAAGTGGGTATACGAAGAGCGCGCATTGAGATAGACAACGGCAAGCTACAGCTGGATATTTTCACACAATAATTATGGTATTTAAGTACAGGGCAATAAATCTATTCAGCACTATGCTGTAACTGTTCAGATTGCCCCTAAAATTCGTCAGATCAAGGCACAAAATGTGAGTTTACGACCGTAAATGATCATTTTGTAACGCAGCAATGGCGAATTTCAGGGGTGAGCTGAATAGTTACCTGCTGAGTACTTATGATAAGTACGGTGGTCAGCATAACTAATGAGCCGTTTTGTGGTTATTTAAATGACAGGTCTTCACCACTGCCACCGGCGGCAAGCAGCGCCAGATGTGTCTGTCGATAACGGCTGACAGCACCAAGCAGGTTGATCGCCAATAGCATATTCGAGATAAGAAACAGCACCGCCGCCGGACGGGCAAACCATTCCGGCAGGAATATTGCTGGCTGGAGCAACAACACCCCCCCCAGATGAGCATAAAACTGCCACTTGCCCTGCTGGTCACTGATCAGCTCCTTCATATTCGGCACCGAAACAGTCATGCACATCAGTGATATCTGATGGTTCTGCAGATGAAACCAGCTAAGAAAAGGGACAATCTTATAGAGCATACCGTTAACAAAAGAGAGCGCGCCTCCGATCAGCAGACCCTCACCGAGCAACAGAGGGTAGCGCGATGAGTCGCCAATCAGTGGAAACCACTGGGCGCCAAACCAGAGCAGCAGAGAGGCGACCACAAAAAGAAGACCGGTTCGCCAAAACAGCAGAGTAACATCAACGATCCGCCTTCTTCTCCGTGATTGAAGGTGGAGGGTAATCAGGGCGAAGGCGGCGTAACCGGCAAGGGGAAGTGATAGCCATACTTGAGCGGTTGCTTCATACAGCACGCCACCCCACACCCCAATCTTAATTAGTGACCAGATGATAAGGCCAAACAGAAGGCTTCCTATCAACCTCTCCCTCAGCCGAAGGGGATACTCTGGAGTCACCTGAAACATCGGCACAATCTGATAGGAGACGGCAATCAACAGTAGCCCAAACCAGCCGAGAACGCCCCACCCCAAATGCACGTCGGTCAGCAGCATCGACGGCAGCGTCATCATACCGGCATAGCCCACCCCAAGCAGGAGGCCAAGAAGGAGGGTGATCCCCAGGGCGACCATCGCCAGACGCATACCGATAATGGTCATGCTCGGTAACTTCACCCGAAGAAGCGCAATCGTGACCGCCGTCAGGAAGAGAGTGAAACCAAAACCCAACGCAAGCAGTGCCGGCAGCATCCAACCGTCACTTCCGAGGGTGAAAGCAAAAACAAGCAACAGTGTTCCAATAGTCAACAACAGGTGTACCAGCAAACCCACCACCCTCACCTGCGGCAAGGGTGAGCTGGCAAGCACCGGCAACATCTGCATTACCGCCCCAAACATCACCATGGTGATAAACCCAAGGGTTATCAAATGGGTCAATCCCAGTGTCGAGGGGAGCCAGCGGGAGTATAAAAGGTCGCCTCCGTGAACCAGAAGGAGCAGTGCGGCACCCATTCCAAACAGAGGTGCTGTGAGAAAAAAACGGAAGGGAATAGAGATAGGGGGCGCCTGCTCCAGGGAGAGGCCTGCGGTACTAACCATCAGTCTGCATCTGTCTTCACTTGGGCCTCAGCGGCTTTATCATCACGGCACCAGATATAAATATTGTACAGATCCGCCCCCTGCTCCAGGCAGAGCCAGTCAAAACCCGCCCTCTCCAGCATTGGATAGAGCAGTTTGGGTTCCCGCCGGTGGATCACCTTGAGATAATCACCCTGTGCCAACTCACCGGTGGCTTTGAGTGTACGCTCAAGGGGCTCACAGGGTTCAAACATACTGACATCAAGTTCTATTTCCATCAAATCACCGCCGGAGATGGAGCACCTTATCTGAAAATCAGGCGTATTTGGTATGCCCGAAACATGTGTGTTGATGGCTATCTACCATCTAAACCTTGCTCATACGCTCAATCAGATCATCCGACTCAGACCCAAAGGTCTGATCGATCATTCGGTAGAGCATCTGCTCTTCCTTCATATTGTGCTGCTGCATGATCATCATCAGAGTTTCCGACAGCCCCAGATAGCGCACCCGATCTTTCTGCTCTACAGCCTGGGTCATATCGGCGAGCAACTGACGCATTTGGGTATGCTCCATACGCATCATTTGGGTGGGCCCCATGGTCTGCCCGACACGCTCCTCAAAACTGGGGAACAGAACACTCTCCTCCATAGAGAAATGATGCTCGGTGCCATCCCTGAAAGCTATAAAACCGGCCGCCCCCTGATCCCACTCATCCTTATCTATCTGACCTTCAGCCACGGCAAACAATTCATCGCACCTACGATGATCCACCGACATATTTTCTGCAATCGTTGTCATATCAAATTTCCGAAACGGGGAAGCAACCCCTCATCTTTTCCATGTAAAAAGTATTGGATAGCAACCACGGAACATAAGGGCGAATAGTATCAATTCAAGAGGGGGGGAAACTCATTGATCCGCATCAAATCAAATTCTGACGTAACTACTCACACCATAAGCTACTTGCCGACGGTACATGACTTTAGGGCGGTTTGCCCCTCCCCTGTCGAGGGTGTCTGCGGCAGGGATGCCGCAGTCAAGCCCCCATGGATGGGTTTACGGCGTCCCTCGACAGGGGAGGGGCAAACCGCAACGCCCAAACTGCCAGACAAACCTATTGCACAACACGTAACTTCTCAATAATCCAGTGCAGGTGGATAACTTTCAGGAGGGGACGAGTAGTTACATTCTGACAATCCATAATCCTAGAATTCTCAGCCAAACAAAACTGGCAATCCCCCAACTTCCATGTTCAGATAATTCGGCTCTCCTATCCGCTGGATCCTACATGCCCCACTTTTTCCGCAACATATCGATTCTCGCCTTCGCCCAAGCGATGATGAACTCTTCAAATGGATTACAGGTCACGGCAGCGGGTCTGATTGGGCTGGCACTCAGCACTGACAGCTCACTGGCGACGCTGCCGCTGGCGCTGCAGTTTATCTCCGGCATGATCACTACACCTTTTGCCTCGCTGTTGATGGGAAAAATCGGGCGGCGCGTCGGGTTTATGTTAGGCACGGCAATAGGAGTCAGTGGTGCAATAACGGCATACGTTGCCATCACCCAGAACTCATTTGAGCTATTTTGTCTCGGTACATCCCTGTTGGGCGTATTTACCGGGTTCGGCAACTATTACCGCTTTGCCGCAGCGGACAGTGTTGAAGTTTCACTTCGCAGCAGGGCTATCTCCTGGGTCATGGCGGGCGGTGTTATCGCTGCTTTTATCGGGCCCAATCTGGCGGCAGCCACTCAACACTCAATCACCGCCCACCCATTCGCCGCAAGCTATATTGCGATTGCCGTAATTCACCTGTTTACAATGCTGCTGCTGGTCGGCCTCGACATCCCCAAAGTCGATCAACATCAACACCATGGAGGGCGCCCACTGGTGGAGATTGCACGCCAGCCGGGCTATCTCACTGCACTGATTGCCGGATCTCTCGGCTTTGGAATTATGGCACTGGTGATGACGGCAACACCCTTGTCAATGAACCATCATCACCACTCTTTTCCCGACACCTCATTTGTAATCCAGTGGCACGTCTTTGCCATGTTTGCCCCCTCCTTTTTTACCGGACATCTGATTCGCCGTTTCGGGCTGATACCGTTAATGACAGTCGGGGCGCTTCTTGACCTCGGCTGTGTTGCCCTAAACCTGCTGGGCACCTCGCTATGGCACTACTGGAGTGCACTGTTCATGCTTGGTATCGGTTGGAATTTCCTCTTTGTTGGAGCGACAACCCTGCTGACCGAGACTTACAAACCCTATGAGAGTGCAAAATCCCTGGCGCTCAATGACTTTATCGTATTTACCACAGTATCACTCGCTTCTCTAACCGCCGGCAGCCTGCAGCACCACTTTAGCTGGCAGGCAGTAAATATTGGCGTTATTCCCGGCGTAATCATCATTCTATTCACACTGTTCTGGTTCCAAAAGATCTCCAGCGGCCACAGACCGGTATAAACTGAGGATTCTAGGATTATTGAGAAGTTACAGTGCACTGCAACATCTCAATAAAAGAGTGTTATTTCCCATCGCAGACATATAGCGGAGTGCTAACCAAAATCAAGGAGAGCAGGCGCTGTATCACCTATAATATGCGACATGTCTATAGATAAAGAGTCTGTTTCCCCTACTGAAGCCATGAAAAAAAGTTACCTCACAACCTGCTGTTTCCTGCTGCTGATTCTGTTCCACACACTGCTCCAGGCCGAAACGTTTGAGTACGACCCGGATACCGGTGAGGAGATCAATGAAGTATGCGCCGGATGCCACGGTGAATATGGCGAAGGCGGCAAGGAGGGTGAATACCCCCGCATCGCCAGCATGGCGACCGCTTTTATCTCCACGCAGCTGCACCTCTTCAGGGAGCGGCAGCGCCCCAATATGGCGATGGTTGAGTATATCGATGACCGGCAGATGCCGGATGCGGATATATTTCATATCTCTGAATATCTATCCCGGATCACTCTCAAAACCAAGCTCCCACCGGCCAACGAAAACGATCCCGGTTTCGATGCCTACGCCCGTCTGCTGGAGTCAAAACAGCTGATGCAGATACCCCGGGCTAAAGGTGATATCGCCAAAGGAAAAAAAATCTACCGTAAAGAGTGCCGCAGTTGCCACGGCAAAGAGGGCTGGGGTGACCACAAAAAAGCGGTGCCGATGCTGGCGGGGCAATACACCAACTACCTGTGGCGACAGGTAAAAAAGTACCGCGAAAAGATCCGAATTCACGATGAAGAGGCACCGGAGAGTGAACTTTTGGACGAGTTCACTGATAAAGAGCTGGAGGATATTTTTGCCTACCTCTCAATTTCCGATGATTGAGAGAGCTTCTATTCTCAATCACCAGAGTTGATTCTTTCGAAACTATAGAGGGGTACTTGTCACTAAAGAACCTCTGAATTCAAAACAAGGTAGCGCTAACCCCCAAAGCTTCGGCCGCCTGCACGAGGCCTCGGTCGAGGGAGTTGATTCGTACCCCGTGGTTGGCAGCTACCGCAAGATGCAGGGCGTTTCCTGAGCGTAATCCGGTTGCATGCTGATCTGCAAAGCGCGCTGCGGTACGAAAATCGAGACGTGATAGGGGCAACACAGAAAACGATTCTTCAGTCAGCGAGGTGAATACTGCCAGTGCATCAGCCCGATGTGCAGGCCCCAACTGGCCGGTTCTCACTTTTAGTGAGAGTGCCCCTGAAAACTCGGTTATGACCCAATCGCTTATGACCAGTTGTTCGAGTGGCTAGGCCACCAGCCACTCCTGCATTTCGGCTGTGCGGGGTTCGTTCGTCAGCGCGGCTACAAACAGGCTGGTGTCCAGATACAACATCAGTACCGGGCACCGTCACGGAGGCGACGCATAAAGCTTCCAGCCTCTTCAGTTTGTCGCGGCATAGCGTCCGTCAAATGCCGAAGGGTTGCCAGATTCACCGGTTTGCGTGGGAGTTCTGGTCGTGATACCCGCGCTACGAGCTTGCCACGTTTGGTAATAAACACTGTTTTGCCCATAGCAGCCAATTCGGTAAGTTCGCTAAGGTGGGCCTTGGCATCTGCCAGACTGACGGTTTTGCCATCCATAATGGGTGTCCTGATCATTCTCCAATAGAAATAATGCTGCTATAAAATAGATTCTCATAAATTAATTCAATTAGGACAAGATCAAAATGGCTAACGCATAGCCCACCTGTTGCCCAAAGATGCATGGCGACGCACGAGCGACGCAGCTTTGGGCGATCAGGTGTGGTGCCATGTTATGTTCACTTAAGTGCAGGAATATTATCATGTTCAACAAGAACCTGAATGCTTCTTGCCACTCCTGCTTTTCGTTTAATTGCCCCAATGCTTTCTAATTTCACTACCATCTGATGAACTGTTGGGGGACTTACCTTAAAATATTTCTGAATATCAGCTTCTGCAGGAGAGAAGTTATTTAATTTTATATAGCTGAATATGTATGATAAATATTGCCCCTGTTTTTCAGTTAATTTTATCATCTGCTTTTAATTATGTAATTGCTTGTTCATTGGAGCTGTGATTAATTCACAGAACAAGATGACACCCATCAATTGGTTCCTTCAACATGATGGGTGTCCTGATCATTCTCTTTATGGCCTTGTTGGGCTCACGCTGCCGATTCATGCTGTATGTCCCAACCTGGGAATACTAAAACTGCCGGGTGGCATTGAAGCGCTCTTGCAAATACCTTTGCTCTCTCTACACCAAGTTGAATTCTGTCATTTTCTATAGCTGATATCGTAGATTGGGGGATATTGGTCAATTCAGCTAGATCATTTTGACTAAGCTCTTGAAATTCACGAAGAATTCTCAACGACTCACCAACAGAAACCTCAATTAGCTTTTTTGCTTTGCTATAATTTTTCATACTATTTCCTCCGATAATCGTGAGGAGTGACTTTCTCTACCTGAATATGCAATTGCTCCATCTCAATTTTATAAATAACTCTGTACTGCAAATTGAGCCGTGAAGATCGGTAACCTTTCCATTCTCCAGATAATGATTCATCGTGCAGTCCTTTAAGTTTTCGTAGGCCTTGTGGACCGGATAATACTGCGATATCTTTCCACTTTTCATACTTCTTGAGCACGTCATCTGGGGCTGAAGATAGTTGCTTTGCTACACTGCGATGTTCGTATATCGTCCACATACCATTTACAGTATATATGCCAAATATGGTATGTCAATGTTCTTTTAGCCGCTGGCCGGGGTAAGTCAGGGTCTCACCAAACACCAGCAAACACCAGAACACACATCAATTGGTTCACCAACATGATGGGTGTCCTAGCCATTTCCTGATGGGTGTCCTAGCCATTTCCTTATATAACCATTCTGCCAATCCGCCGGGTTCGTCCAACAAAGCGGACAAGTCGCGGCTCGCAAGCTCGCACGACTTGTCCTTATTCGTTAGAAGGTGCTTTTGAAGAACTTTGAGATCATGAATTATTTAAGCAGCTACCGTCAAATTAACATGCAGCACCTTCATCAAGCGATGAACGGTGTCCCATTTTGGCTGGGTTTTACCGTTGAAAGCCTTGTACAGACTTTCACGATTAAGCCCCGAGGCCTTGGCTACCTCAGCCATGCCGTGATGTTTCGCCAAGTGCCCCAGCGCGTTAATAAACAACTGAGGGTTTTCATCATTGAAGCACTCAAGAAAATACGCATCAATTTCCGCCTGGGTTTCCATGTAATCAAACGGATTAAACGGCTTGGTTTTAATGCCCATCATTCATTCCTCAATCTCACTCAAAATTTGCTTAGCCTGTGCAATATCAATCTACTGTTGCTTTTTGCTGCTCTTAATACCGCCATTTAGCAAAAGCACCACCGTCATGCCTCGTATCGCAAAATAAATGCGATACCCCTTACCGACAAAAATACGCATTTCGCTCACGCCACCACCGACAGGCTCAGCATCACCCAAATTGCCCTCTTCGGCTCGTGCGATACGCATGGCAATAGTCTTAACCGCTTGCCGGTCTTTTTGCCTAGACAGCCATTTGTCAAAAATTGGGGTGGTTTCAATCTCGTATATCATAGACTTATAGTAGCCTATAGACTACATATAATCAAGGTCGGTGGGAAAAACACCGATGCTCATACACTGTGAATACCGGAATACCAGCAGAATACCAATGTTTTAGTGATGGGTGTCCTGGTATTCCGTTGTTTTAGTGATGGGTGTCCTGGTATTCGTTGCGGGAGACCGACTCCAACTGCCTGGGCG
>JBEVXT010000555.1:0-4693 GCA_040505955.1 Sedimenticola sp.
CGAAAATGGCAAAAAGCTGTGCTCGCACCTGTCACGTATTTCTATGGGAATATCAGCATCGTTTACACAATTGTAAGTGTGTTATGCAACAACAACAACAATGGCTGCATTTTTTGAATCTCTCAGACAGAAAATGGTGCTAAAGAGCAAACAGGATGGCGGCTGTTTGCTGTGGGGCGTGGCGCCCGAGGAGGCCGGGAAAATGAACACATATGGCCGCATGCGATTTCCGGTGTATTCGGACAAGAGGTCAAAAATCTTTCGGGCTCACCGTGTGGCATATATGGCCTGGCACGAGTTGTTCCCCGAACATGTCCCCGAAAAGTCCGATACCGGGGAGCAACTTGATGTTAGCCATTTATGCCACAGGAAGCGGTGTATTCAGGAGAAGCACTTGGTGCTGGAGCGGCATTCGACCAACAACCAGCGCAAAATATGTGATGGGCAGGGTTGGTGTTCTGGTGCGCACCAGCCCGCGTGCATATTGTGAGTTCATGCATTTGTATTGTTTTACTTATATTCCTTAGCATATGAATGTTCACACTTTTTTCTTCGTTGTGTCGTCCAGATCTTTGGAAGGAGTTGGCCTTTTTCGTACTGCGACTGTTCGTGGAACTCTTGATAAAGGTCAAACATTTCGCGCCTTTTCTTGCATTTTGATTGAACATTTTTCTCGCTGGAGTTGTAACTCTTCTTCTGATTATATATTGTCTGCTCTGATTTCAGGCATTTGGCTACAGAAGAACCAGGAGCGATAGGGCAGCCAGCGCCATCACACAGCTTGACAATCGACTCTGCAGCACCATGATTGCAAGCGTGAACACCAGCGTGACATCTTCCGGGGAAATTGGCCGCAAAGTTAGTATGCCTTGGTACGGACCTTCTCAGAATTTTATTGGCCGACTCACTTTTCTGGGTGTTAGTGTTCAGTTTGGTTTTATTCAAAATGGCCTGTCCGAGGCGCAAGTTGACACATTCACGTAGTTTATTCTTTGTATCATCTGGATTTGTATCTTGTACCGTAACTGCAAAGTTCCGTGGAAGGAATGTACTTCGGGCAATCCAGTTGTTATCTCCCCCGTCACATACCAAGGAATATTTTTTGCACAGATTGTGGTCTCCCATGTAACAATGGGCTATTGCGTCTACTGTATATGAAATTCCACTCTTTATTTTTAGGAAATCTCCTTTGTAATGGTTTGTGGCCTGACTGCGTTCGGCTGTACAGCGAAATGTCATATCCAACGCAAATCGGCTACACAGTTTTTCTCGCTCAACTTTTGTGGCAGCTGGCATCATCTGTGTAAGCTTTTTGTCGTTCTTAATTTTCTTGCGTACATTTTCTGATAGATGTCGTGTGTCTAATAAATGGTCAGGTTTTGTATTGCATAGTCCTTCTTCGTATAAATCTTCAGCAGCTCTATACGCTGCTGTGTCCGGATCTGTTGTCATGTGTCGCACTTCAAGCCCATCTACTTGCATCTCCTCCAGACATTCCCTGGCCCATCTTCTTTCATTCCCAATTGTGTCCCTCATGTCCAGATTTGCATTACATTCAGCATTTGCTGGACCACATACGCCATCATGTTTTCCCCTTTTGGAACAAAGTTTGTTTTTTATTGCAATTGCTACTATTTGTTTAGACGTCGTTGAATTTTCTGCCATAATATATGTACACTGGGTCGCTGGTTGAAAAGGCGTCTTTGACACGCCCGAGTACAGTGGATTGTTGAATAAGCCGTCACCTTCGATGTCTGCTGCACATGGGTTTTTTGAATTTCGGTATTTGTTGATAAGCTTCAATTCACCCCTCCGTACTTTCATATCGGCTTTGTTTACCTTTTCAATAGTTGCTCTTACGTCGGTACTTGTTTTTTGCATGCCCTTGGTTGATGGAGGTTTAATATTTGTACTTAATAGTATTTTCCTCAGAGTGCAGCTACCAATAGGGGTTTGCATGAGTCCAATTTGGAGACCTCTGTTTGCTTTAGCAGTTTTTCTACCCCTGCATGTGGTATCAGTCTCTACTTCTTCATACAGTTTAAATTTTCTGGACACATATGTACATTTGTCACACCTGGCTCGTTCTTGCCATACAATTCCACGCTGTTCCTCGCCAAGTGAATCCCAGGACAGAAACCCTTCACAGCCTGGAGTCTGTGATGCATGCTCGTGAAATGTAGTGTTCCACATCTCTGCATTTTTCTGCACATGGACCAGTCTGTATGTGGAATTTTCTGACCTGAAATTATACAAAAAAGTTACACAGATAAGTAACATGCTTAAAACTGGAGAAATGCGGCTGGGCTTATGGGATTTTTTTCATTGGGCTTATGAGATTTGTGACGAGCCTAGCTTCTGGTTCGCTAGGATATAATGTTTGTTAGAAGCATGGGCATGGCGGATGTTTCACTGACTGAACACAGGGGGCTGGCACGCGCGTTAAGGTTTCGAACGCACCAAGTATGTGACCTTGACCCTGGGCTTAGCGGGGGTGGCACGGACGTGGATTTGTCACACATATATATAAGCATTTCGATGCTGCAAACCCATTTTAGGCCATGCTGCACCATCCAAACACTGTGCCAGCCCCCTGTGTGACTGAATGGCAAACAGTGTAGGCCCTGATCAGACTGCGCATCCGCAGGCTGATCTCGCGGCTGGCTACACTGGTCACATAACCCATAAGCCCCAGAGGAACAGATAAGGGGAGTATTTGATGGTAATTGTGAGATAATTTTCCTTATTTCTTGATAAAAACATAATTTGTTGGTACTCGTTAGAATCGCCTCGCCGAGGCGATTCTAACGAGTACCAAGAACATAGGTTTTACTCTAGAATTGTAGATTTTCCTTATTTCTTGATAAAAACATACGTTGTTGGTACTCGTTAGAATCGCCTCGCCGAGGCGATTCTAACGAGTACCAACAACATAGGTTTTACTCTAGAATTGTAGAAAATAATCCCAAAATTATCATCAAATACTCCCCTTATCTGTTTCTCTGAGCCCCATAAGCCCCATGTGTGTCAACATGTGGTTTTTGATATAGAATCTAGTACAGTAATTGAAGGGCAAGCGTGTACATACCATGTATCTGTCACTGTTTCAGCTGCTTCGTTGACGGCTGATTTCGCACTTGGGCTAGGTCGCAGAAGGCGGAATTCGTGGTTGTTCACCGCACTATTGGCATCGTCTTCGGCATAAGGTAAGAGTTGTTTTGTCACTCTGTTGTGAAGTCCCTGATTGAGTCTAGTGTATGTTACACACATGCACTTGTCGGCCTCTTCCTTTTCATAATACTTTCCGGCGTTATATGGCACATTGCCCGTCTTAAATCCACCTTCTGCACGTTTCTTACGGGCCCTACTCTTGGCCATTCTGGATATCTAGTGTTCTTTGAACTGGTCTGCACACTTACACAAATTAAATTAGTTTTACTGGCCCCAATATCATACAATTTTTCACAAATCACAAATTCAAACTCAGACTCAGACTCAAGACTACTGATTTGTTGATGTTGAGTCTATGAGTCTGAGTTTGAGGTTGTGGAAAAGTTTTATGATATTGGGTCCTGGTTTTCTGTCTTCTGAGTTGCATGTTCACGTATGTGAAACATGTTGTGTCAATTCAAAATGATTTCCCGTACTCTCTACATTATATGACATCACGACATCACTATGCGACGTCACAATTGGCGTAATAGTTCATTCTATTTTGTGCCGGTGTCATATAAGCCAGTGCTTGGGGACTGGCTTGGGGAAGCCTATATCTTGGCATTTGCAACCAGCATAGCCCGAGATCAGCCTGCTCATCCACACAGTCTGATCAGGGCCTACACTGTTTACCATACCTGGCTATGTCTAAATATGCTTCTGACAGTCAGTGTTAACAGGGTCTAAACTTGTCGGAAGTAAGGTGCTCTGGTCGGCTGTACAATTTTTAACCGTCTCCTTGAGACGGTTCAAATGAGATGTCACAACATGTACTTCAGTTTCAAATGCTGTTGACTCTGTGGTGTAATCCAGGTTGTTCTTGGGTGTGTGTGACTGTTGTTAGCTCATGCGTTTGGTGATATTGGAGAAACATGATCATCAATGTCCTGTCACCTCATGGCGGCCAAAATTCTGTTAGTAGCAGGTTGCAACTAGCACGCCGCTGCAACATTCGATCTGCAGTGTATATTCTTATAACCACTGCTGACACCCAATTACTCTACAACAGTACTGCTACATGACTGATATATGAGAATAGTTACCTTAAGGGTGACACATGTACATACCAAGCAATGCAAATTCAAAATATTATTTTCGATATATTTTTTTATGTCGAATAAACCGCACAAAGTCGAGAAACTTGGCGTTCAAATCGAGTTTGTATTGGAGTATGTACATGTTTATGAAGCATTTCCTGTATTTAACACAGTTTGGTCATACACAAGGCAAAATGAGAAAGCCTGCTATGTTTTTACCACTTTTTATTAGCATCAGAAAGTTAAAAGCATATTTACATCATTTGGCGGCTTGCAATTCTGTCCGTGTGGTTAATGGCGGATATAGTGACTCTACTAAAGTGATAATTATAACTTAGATTATGGTACAATCGTCATAAAACTTGACATACAACACATATACATGTAGTTCTACCCAACAGAACAGTTTTGCTCAACTTTTAAGAGACATCGCGCATATATAG
>JBEVXT010000556.1:0-8335 GCA_040505955.1 Sedimenticola sp.
GTACTGGCCAACGAGCAGGTGATCGACGGCCGCGGCTGGCGCTCCCACGCCCTGGTGGAGCGGCGTGAGATACCCCAGTGGTTTATCAAGATTACCGCTTACGCCGATGAGCTGTTGGAAGAGCTGGATACCATGGACGAGTGGCCAGAGCAGGTGCGCACCATGCAGCGCAACTGGATCGGCAAGAGCTATGGCGTACGCTTCGCCTTCCCCTATGCGCTGGATGGCAAAGAGGAGAGGCTATGGGTCTACACCACCCGTATCGACACCATCATGGGCATCACCTTCTGCGCCGTCTCCGCCGAACACGCTCTGGCGGTTCACGCCGCAAAGGAGAATCCTGAACTCGCCACTTTCCTCGAAGAGTGTCGTAGCGGCAGCGTCGCCGAGGCGGATCTGGCCACCATGGAGAAGAAGGGGATGCCCACCGGCATCCATGTTGTCCACCCCCTTACCGGTGAGCAGATCCCGGTGTGGGTCGGCAACTACGTCCTCTCCGGCTATGGCGAGGGAGCGGTAATGGCGGTACCGGCTCACGATGAGCGTGACTTTCATTTTGCCAAAGCCTACGACCTGCCCATCGTCCAGGTGATACAGGTGGAGGGCGAGACCTTCTCCACCGACGGCTGGCAGGAGTGGTACGCCGACAAGGGGCGCGGCTTCTGCGTCAACTCGGGCGATTACGACAACAAACCGTTCCAGGAGGCGGTGGATGCCATTGCCGCCGACCTCACCGACAGAGGGCTGGGAGAGAAACAGGTACAGTACCGACTACGTGACTGGGGGGTCTCCCGCCAGCGCTACTGGGGTGCGCCGATTCCGATGATCCACTGCGACAAGTGCGGCATCGTGCCGGTACCCAAGGAGGATCTGCCGGTGGTGCTGCCGGAGAATATCGAGTTTGACGCCACCGGCGGCTCTCCAATCAAGAAAATGCCGGAGTGGTACCAGACCCGCTGCCCCCAATGCGGCGGCGAAGCCGAACGCGAGACCGACACCTTCGACACCTTTATGGAGTCCTCCTGGTACTACGCCCGCTACACCTGCCCCGATGCCGCTGACGGGATGCTGGACGAGCGCGCCGACTACTGGCTGCCGGTGGATCACTACATCGGCGGTATTGAGCACGCCATCCTTCACCTTCTCTACGCCCGCTTCTACCACAAGCTGATGCGCGACGCCGGTCTGGTCACCTCCAGCGAGCCTTTCAGCCGCCTGCTTACCCAAGGCATGGTGGTGGCCGAAACCTTCTACCGTGATGATGCGAACGGCGGCAAGAGCTGGTTTAACCCTGCTGATGTTGAAGTGGAGCATGATGACAAGGGACGCGCTGTCAGCGCCAGGCTGACCGCTGACGGCAATCCGGTGGAGATCGGCGGCATCGAGAAGATGGCTAAATCGAAGAACAACGGCGTTGACCCGCAATCGATGGTGGATCGTTATGGCGCCGACACAGTACGCCTCTACACCATGTTCACCTCGCCTCCTGAACAGTCCCTGGAGTGGTCGGACGAAGGGGTGGAGGGCGCTGGCCGCTTTATCCGCCGCCTCTGGAACCTGGCCTGGAACCGCCGCGAAGCGATCAGTCAGGGCGAAATCGATAGCGGCACTCTCAACGATCAGCAAAAAACGGCGCGGCGCGAAATCCATGCCGCCCTCAAGCAGGCCAGTTTTGACTACGACCGTCAGCAGTTCAACACCGTGGTCTCCGCCGCCATGAAAATCATCAACACCCTCTATAAACTGGGAGAGACAGCGGCGGATCGGGCCTTGCTGCGCGAGGGGCTCAGCATCACGCTGCGGCTGCTCGGGCCCATCTCCCCCCACGTCACCCATACCCTGTGGCGTGAACTCGGCTACGGCGACGAGATACTCAACGCCCCCTGGCCCGAGACCGACGAGACCGCCCTGGTGCAGGAGAGCATCCAGTACGTAGTGCAGGTCAACGGCAAGGTGCGGGCAAAGATCCAGGCACCGGCTGATGCCAGCAAGGCGGCGGTTGAAACGACGGCGCTGGCAGATGAGAACGTGCATAAGTTTATCGGCGATGGCACAGTACGTAAGGTGATCGTGGTGCCCAACAAGCTGGTCAATATTGTTATCTAGGAGCCTGTGCCGAACGATCCCCAATCAGGTAAGATGAGAATGGCACTGGCTTAGAGGTCATATTCACGCGCAAAGGCGCAGGAGAAGAAGATGCGAGGCAAACCGATCATCCATACCATACTGCTGCTGGCCACCCTGTGGCTGCTCCAGGGGTGCGGTTTTCACCTGCGCGGCTACGATAGCGAAAAGTCCGCCCTGCCCTCTCACATCAGCCCGGTATTGATTCAGGGCCTCACCGAGTTCGACAGTCTGCGCACTGACTTGGCCCGGCAGCTCAACGGCAGCGGCGTCAGCGTGGTAAAAGAGAGGGGCGAGGCCAACAGCGCGCTACGCATCCTCAGCCGCCGCAGTGACCGCAGGACGCTCTCCACCGACAGCAGTGGTGATATTGCCGAGTATGAGCTGAACGAAGGGCTCGATTTTGACCTCGTTGACCGCGCCGGAGCCGAGCTGATGAAGCGGCAGACGGTCACTGTCGTACGCTCCTACACCAATAACGAGAACGAGGTGCTGGGCAAGCAGAACGAGGAGGAGGCACTGCGCAAATCGATGCGCCGGGATCTGATCCGCAGCATTCTGCGCAGAGTGCAGTCGCAACTCTAAACCCAACATGCGCGTTCGACTCGATCAACTCGACAGACAACTGCAACGAAATATCGCGCCCGTCTACCTGGTGAGTGGCAGCGAACCGCTGCAGGTGGGTGAAGCAACAGACTACATACGCCTGCAGGCGCGCTCCCAAGGCTACGACAGCCGCGAAATCATTGATGTAGATGCCCGTTTCAACTGGGACAGACTGGCGGGTGAAGCGAGCAACCTCTCCCTCTTTGCCGAAAAACGCATCCTCGACCTGCGCATCCCCTCCGGCAAGCTTGGCAGAGATGGCGGCAAGGCGCTGACCGAATACGCAGCCCGCCCGGCGGAAGATACCTTGCTGCTGATCACCCTGCCGAAGCTCGACCGCAGTCAGTCCAACAGCAAATGGTTTAAGAGCATCGAAAAGATCGGCGTGGTAGTGCAGGTCTGGCCGATTGAAGGAGAACGGCTGCCACCCTGGATAGAGCAGCGGATGCGCAAGGTAGGCCTCATCCCGGCCCCCGATGTACTGCCAATGCTGGCCGAGCGTATCGAGGGCAACCTGTTGGCCGCCGCCCAGGAGATCGACAAACTGCTACTGCTGCACGGCCCCGGCATCATCACCCCGGAGCAGTTGGCCGAATCAGTATCCGACAGCGCCCGCTACGATGTCTTTGGGCTGGTGGACACCGCCCTCAGCGGCAAAACCGCTCACGCCCTGCGCATGCTCAACGGCCTCAAAGCTGAAGGCACCGCCCCGGCCATCGTGCTGTGGGCCCTGACGCGGGAGACCCGCCTGCTCTGCAGCCTGGCCGCAGAGGTAGAGAGAGGGAGCTCCCCACGGCAGGCGGTGGCCGGCCGCCGTGAAGTGTGGGACAAGCGCAAACCGCTGGTGAGCCGCGGCCTGGAGCGCACCAAACCGGCCCAGTGGCGCAAACTGCTGCTGCTCTGCGGCGATACCGACCGCGCCATCAAGGGCCGCAGTAAAGATGACCCCTGGCGGTTGATGGAGACCATCACCAGCCGCATGGCTGGTGTCGCTATCTAAAAACCCATCTAAATCCGCTACATTGCGTCCCTCTTCCGCTTACCTCAAAGTCTGTTAGAATTCCCTGATTAACACTTGAATAAAGACTGGAACGACCATGTCCGACCAAATCACTGACATTACCGCCTATATGAACGACGTAGGCGAAAGGGCGCGGCGCGCATCCCGCCTGCTGGCGCGTGCCGATACCGCTACAAAAAACGCCGCTCTGGCGGCTATCGCCGACAATCTTGACAGCAACCGCTCAACCCTGGTGGCGGAGAACAGCAAGGATCTTGAAGCGGGCAGGGAGAAGGGCCTCAGCGATGCCCTCCTCGACCGGCTGGAGCTGACCCAGGCGCGTATCGACGCCATGGTTGAAGGTATTCGCCAGGTCGCCTCCCTGGACGACCCCATCGGTGAAATTTTCGACATGAAGTACCTCCCCAGCGGCATCCAGCGGGGCCGCATGCGCGTCCCTCTCGGTGTCGTCGGCATCATCTACGAATCACGCCCCAACGTCACCGCCGACGCCGCTGCCCTGTGCCTGAAATCGGGCAACGCCACCCTGCTGCGCGGCGGCTCCGAGGCATTCCACTCCAACCAGGCGATCGCCGTCAGCATCCAGCGTGGACTGGAGAACGCCGGACTGCCCGGTGACGCAGTACAGGTGATCGCCACCACCGACCGCGCCGCCGTCGGTGCCATGATCACCATGCCTGAGTATGTGGATGTCATCATCCCCCGGGGCGGCAAAGGGCTGATCGAGCGCATCTCCCGGGATGCCCGGGTACCGGTAATCAAACACCTCGACGGTATCTGCCACGTCTATATCGACGACCAGGCGGACAGTGACAAGGCGTTTAACATCGCCTTCAACGCCAAGGCCCAGCGCTACGGCACCTGCAACACCATGGAGACCCTGCTGGTGGCCGAAGGCATTGCCGAAGGTATCCTACCGATGCTTGGCACCGCCTTTGCGGAAAAAGGGGTGGAACTACGCGGCTGCCCCCGCTGCTGTGAAATCATCGAAGGGTGCAACGCCGCAGATGAAGAGGATTGGGATACCGAGTATCTCGCCCCCATCCTCTCGATCCGCGTGGTGGAGGGGCTAGAGAGCGCCATCGAGCACATCAACAGCCACAGCTCCCAACACACCGACGCCATCGTCACCGAAAACTACAGCCGTGCCCGCCGCTTCCTCACCGAGGTGGACTCCAGCTCGGTGATGGTCAACGCCTCCACCCGTTTCGCCGACGGTTTCGAATACGGACTGGGTGCCGAGATCGGCATCTCCACCGACAAGTTCCACGCGCGCGGTCCGGTGGGCCTTGAGGGGCTCACTTCGGTGAAGTACATCGTCCTCGGCGACGGGCACATCCGTCAGTAGCCGGCCCTTATGATCGGTATACTCGGCGGCACCTTCGATCCCATCCACAACGGCCACCTGCGCACCGCACTGGATGTACAGGAGGCGCTGGCTCTCGATGAGATACGGCTGATCCCCGTCAGCCAACCGCCCCATCGGCAGACCCCGGCCCTATCGCCCCAAAAGCGGCTGGCGCTGGTGGAGGCGGCAGTGGCAGACAATCCGCTGTTTAGGGTGGACGACCGTGAGCTGAAGCGCCCGGGCAACTCCTATACCGTCGATACCCTCCACGCCATACGCCGTGAGATAGACGATCAACCGATCTGCCTGCTGATGGGCAGTGACGCCTTCCGCGGCTTTCCCACCTGGCACAAACCCGATGAGATCTTGCAGCTGGCCCATCTGGTGGTGATGCAGCGTCCTAATGAAGAGAACCCGTCAATCCATAGAGAACGGGTTACCACAGACCCGGCGTCATTGCGGGAGAGCCCTGGCGGCAGGATCTTCTTTCAACAGGTGACCCAGCTCGCCATCTCCGCCACCGATATCAGGGAGCGGCTGCAGCAAGGCCGCTCACCGCGTTGGCTGCTGCCCGATGCAGTGCTGGAGATCATCGAGCAAAACAACCTCTATCGCTAGTTCACACCCTAACTAACCCGGGCTTGCACTCAATGTCATTAACTTAAGCTTAATACCATGGTCATCCCTGCATAGGTTGAAACCCGGTGGTCGAACTTCCCTCTTTCCCGTCATACCCGCGCAGGCGGGTATCCAGCGCTACGGAGCACTGTCCCCTGGGTTCCATCCTTTGGTCCGTAAACGGTGCATCCCTGCACCACTACTCCCGCCTACGCGGGAATGACAAGCCTGAAGTTTACGGGGAATTTTCCACCGAAAGTTAATGGCATCGGGTTCGCACTGCCTCAAAGTGAGAGTCAATGGCACCAGCACCCCCACAATCCCAAGGCAATTGCGCCCAACTCCTGTTAAAATACCCTTAACCACACATTATTTACATCGACTATGCACGATAATCCTGAAAATTGTCTCGCTGGAAACAAGCGGCCCCTGTAGGAGAGAATTTGTTCGCGAAGAGCAAAGTTCGAAGCCCATCAATTTCAGGCTTATTGTGCAAAACCATTTTATTGTGCAAAACCATTTTATTTACAGACACCCCGGAAGACTAAATGACGGTAGAAGAACTACGTGATCTGGTGCTCAAAGCACTGGAAGATATGAAAGCAACAGATATCAAGGTAATCGATGTACGCGGTAAAACCAGCATCACGGACATCATGATCATCGCCAGCGGCAGCTCAAGCCGCCATGTGAAATCAGTTGCCGAGACTGCCGCCTTCATAGCTAAAGAGAACGGCGAAACAGCACTTGGGATGGAGGGCATGGACGAAGGAGAGTGGGCGCTGGTAGACCTTAACGGCGTAGTCCTCCATGTCATGCAGGCAAAGGTGAGAGACTTCTACCAACTGGAACGCCTGTGGGAGATGGACATCCCTGAAGAGAGCGCCACCGCTCCAGAGTAATACTCAGGCACAGCCAATCTTTGAAGGGCACAATGATCCGGAAGGCGCGAGCTTGTTCGCGAAGAACATCCTCCGGAGCTGATCACGAGCAGGTTCGCTCCACAGGTATAACTATCCTCCACCAATATAGTTTTCAGGATTACTGTAGATAGCAAACCAATAAAATGGATCGCTTCGACCGCATATTCAACCTGCACAAACTACTCAGCGCCTCACGCCTGCCGGTCTCACGGCAGCGCATCGAAGAGGAGCTGGAGTGCTCCCGCGCCACCGCCAAGCGCATCGTCGAAGCCATGCGCGACTACCTCAACGCGCCAATCAAATATGACCGTGAGCGCAACGGCTACCACTACGATGCCACCGAGGGGGAGATGTTCGAACTTCCCGGCATCTGGTTCAACGCCTCCGAACTTCACGCCCTACTGAGTGTTCAACAGCTACTCACCCAGGTTCAACCCGGCCTGCTGGAACAGCAGTTCGCCCCCCTCAAAGAACGCATCGACAAACTACTGAAAATTCAGCACGGCGGCAGTGGAATCACCCAGCGCATCCGCATACTCACTGCAGCCGCCAGAACCGGTGGCGAACACTTTCAGACGATCGCCGGTGCCACCGCCAAACGACAACAGATCGCCATCGACTACTACAACCGGCGTGACGACCAGAGCGGCAGGCGCACCCTCTCCCCCCAGCGCCTCACCCACTACCGCGACAATTGGTACCTGGACGCCTACTGCCATCTGCGCAACGCCCTGCGCACCTTCTCCATGGATGCCATCCGCAAGCCCACCATCCTCAAAGAGAGCGCAAAAGAGGTACCCGAAGAGACACTCGACAGCCACTACAACAGCGCCTACGGCATCTTCGCCGGTACCGCTGTAGAAACCGCGATACTGCGCTTCACCGCCAAACGCGCCCGCTGGGTTGCCTGCGAACAGTGGCATCCCAATCAGCAGGAGAAATGGCTGGACGATGGGCGCTATGAACTACAGATTCCCTACAGCAGGCCCGATGAACTGCTGATGGATATTCTTAAATATGGGCCGGATGTTGAAGTGGTTGCACCGAAGGAGTTGAGAGCAGCGACAATAGCGCGCCTGAGAGAGGCGGCTGGAGTTTATCTGTAAAGGAATTCGGATTGTAGGGGGTAAGCCATGTCTTTCTTTTGAGCAACGGGAAGCACCATGGGCTGCACTTCGCGAGTATCAAGCCGGTGCCACCGACTACTCAGACTATCTGATCGCTCAACTTAACCGTGCTCATAACTGCAACACCACCTACACCTTTGACCGGAAGGCAGCACAGAGCACACACTTCACACGGCTTGTATAGAACGAAGTATCGGAACAATCACGAAAAAATCACATCAACGATCAATAGCCGCCAAATGATGGTGTGTCCCAATAGGTGATCCAAAGAAAATACAAGGACACCCACCACTATAATGTTTTACTATATATGTACTAAAATACTATTTGAGTTACGACGTGACTTAGGAAGTTTTTCGTTATAGTCCTCCTGGGGATGATGATACCCAATAGCCAAAGCTACATCGCACTGATAGCCATCAAGCTCCTTTTTAAACTCCTCGTTTACTAAATCAGTATCAATACCCTCCATAGGGGTGGAATCAATTTTGAGGCGAGCTAAAGTATGCAGCGTGTTTCCAAGGGCAATATAAGTCTGTGCCTTTGTCCAGCTACTTGTGTCTCCGGT
>JBEVXT010000557.1:0-3198 GCA_040505955.1 Sedimenticola sp.
GTGTCGGTCTCAACCTCACCGCTGCCGACACCGTGATCCACTACGACCCCTGGTGGAATCCGGCGGTGGAGCGCCAGGCCACCGACCGCGCCCACCGCATCGGTCAGGAGAACGCCGTATTTGCCTATAGAGCTGGATCAGAGCCAGGCGTGGTCTGATGATGAGGTGGATCCGGTTGCGGAATTCGAATATGACCAGACGGTGAGCTGGTAGCCAGCTAATCTGTTATGAGTATGCAAAATCTGCAGGTTATTTTGGGATCTGTAGGGTACCTCTTGTGCTGTTTACCCCCGTCTACAGGGTATACTATGTCCGCTTCTGACTAGAAATGATCATAGGCAGAAAACAACACAAAGCGGACCTGCGATTACGATCACTCGAGTCTAGCCACAAATATCATGTTACTCATCACCCAGCCTGAAATGCCAAACAGAGGCAATATCAATCATATCAGTCTCTTTGCGGATAGCATCTGAAAAGGGGGCAAAGGGTTCTGCCATCCTGATTACATAGAGAGCTGCCTTATCCAATGCCTGATACCCCGAAGAGCGCACTATGCGGGTCTCGGTAGCACTACCATCTGAACGTATTGCTACATGTAGCACCAAGCTACCTGCGAGCTTCTTCTCCTTTGCCTCTGCCGGATAGTTACGGCTGA
Organism: Sedimenticola sp.; assembly: GCA_040505955.1. Lineage (GTDB taxonomy): Bacteria > Pseudomonadota > Gammaproteobacteria > Chromatiales > Chromatiaceae > Vondammii. The sequence continues at coordinate 659 of JBEVXT010000557.1, forward strand.
CGGTACGTTCGACCACCCGCCTCCAGGCATCATGGTAAGCAGCATACCTGTGATCAAGAGTGCTGGCGCTTACAAATCTACGCCTCAAGCCGCTACGGGCGGCCAATTCGGATCGGAGCATCTCTATGTCACGCCGAATTTCAGCCCTCACTCCAGTTGAAATGAATTTTACCGAAGCCCCTTGAGTATGTTGTCTGTTGTTAACAAATTCTTCTTCAACAGGAGCAGAAGATGGTGATTTTATTGGATTGCTATTACATCCACTGAAAAAGAGCACAAGAAGCAACAAGAATAGATATTTCACGAATCCTACTTTCCTCAGTTTATTTGTTAAAAACATACATACAGCACGCCCAAACTTCAGGAGCAAAATGATGACCAATGCCCACAGAATTTCAGAGAAACGATGGAGCCTGGCTCACTGCCTCCCCAATTAAATCTCTCTATAACAGTACACCTCTTTGTATCTGCTATCATCCAGATCTCACCGTAAGATGGGAGCATCGATAATCAATATGGTCAGGCTTGCGTAATTGCGTATTCAAGCAAAATAGTTCGCTTTAGTCTCGCATTGCAGCCACCTAGCCGGAATTCTGTAATGTCCGCTCATGACTAACAACGGGCATTAGAGATGCCTATGACCGATTTTTGTTTATACTCCATGGCAGATATCTCGATCTGATACCGCCTTTCAGCGCAAAAATGGCCTAGCAAATTTAAGCTCCCTATCCAGCCTGAGAGTTCGCTTCCCCACTGCGGTGTGCATTCTCCTTAGGGAGTCGCGTACGCAGGTCCAGGATGTGTGCAACCAGTGAAACGGAGCTGCCCATAGCTTCCTCTACGCGTTTCGCCTCATCGCGAAGAACAGAGACCAAATCTCTTAAGCCAATACTCTTTCCACTGTCAGGATGCTTCCATCGCCGATCCTTTGCCAACGTCACAAGCAGGCACCCTGACCGGCTACTCTCAGCTGCCATATATTTTTTGACCAGCTGATTATTAATAGTGTCACGCAGATCGCGAGCTGATCGACCATCTGCGAGCTTTAGTTCGATAACCGCCTCATGGTGAGACACGACGGAACGCAGACGAATATCAGTCTCCTTCTCATCCGCTGTGACAGCCTCTTGATCCACGGTGTAAAGGCCATTCGAGGCATGTTTCAGCTCCCTGGCAATCTCTCTACGCATAATTTTCTCCTCGGTGATACCAGCCCAAGCATCCCTCGGTGACGAGTCGCTTAGTAGTAGATCATCAAGGTCAGCAAGGCGATCATTCAGAATGGCGAACATTGCACCATTTGTTGAACCAGGTGCTTCCCCAGTTTTGTCGAGTGCAACAGCTTGTGTTTCATCGAATGCGGTTGAATCGATTTCCTGGGCCCAGCTTTCCTCGGCAACAGCGATAATACGGTCTTTGAAGTGTGCACAAGCTGGATCTGTGGCCATTTCCAGCTTTACAGCCCAACCCTCTTCGCCTTTGGAGTTGAACAGTGCTTTTACGATATTGTTGCGAGCACTCTCAGCGTCATCACGGGTATCCGGCGTATAGCTGCCTTCGTGCGCGGCATCATCTTCAATACGAACATGGTGATACGCAAGACGGAGAAGCCGTAAGAGCAGTTGCGGCGTGAATGCATTTAGAGTGATCGCGTCATGACGATCCCAGAAGAGCACACTGAACCATGTGACCGCTTCACTGCGTTCAGCTGGCTCAATCGCTCGGATCTGGTCTTCAAGCGCGGATATGCCGAGCTCGGGATCTATCCGCATGAGCGTTGGTAACCAAACAAACACGAGTTCGATCGGTAGGTCATCGTTGAGGCGTCGGAGCGCGACAACTAGCAAATATGCGTGCATGTCTTCATTGCCGTGCTTCAGTAGTGTGCCTATGACCTGCCGAAGGAGTGCGGTGGTTCCTGCGAGGTTAGTTGAGTCACCTGGAATGCCTCCACCCTCATCCAACCATGCACGAAGCCGAGGAAGAAATACCTTGGCAACTGTATAAGGCGCGCTGTTGATGCTCTGCAACAGCGTAGAATGCCCTCGCACGCCGGAATCCTGCTCTAATTCCCAATTCAGCTCTTCACCAAGTGTCACGTCAACTGCATTTACATGGACTGAGACAAGGTTTTCCATCCAAAGAGGTAACCCGTTGAGCTCTATTGGGGCATGCCGCGCAGCGACTTTTGCTTCATCTTCGCTTAGCTTGGAAGCCCATTCAGGATTTTCGGCCTCTGCATAAAGCGCAGCAAGCCCAAGCTGCCAACGAGTAAGAAAAGTGTTGCGCTCGCCTTCCTGCCTTTCACTTGCGAGGGTGGGTTGGTCTTTCCGCCAGATATCCATCAGTACCTGACGCAACCGGTCTGCCATTTCTTTACTGAACTGCTCTTCGATAAATCGTCGATTCCATCCCGATGCTCGGCTGTCTTCACCATCGTTGCTCATTGCCCCTTGACGCTCACAAGAATTGCCCCACCTTCGCTCACTAAAACAGACCCACCCGGACTTCAGATCGTCAGCACCTAACCTCATCCCCCT
>JBEVXT010000558.1:0-3153 GCA_040505955.1 Sedimenticola sp.
TATATTAAGTTATTGACGTTAGTCACAGGTTGATTGACTTAGGCGGGCCGATGAGGGTATAAATAGGGCCGCCTTGAGAGTATCTGGGAGACTTGGGGCGCCCTTCCACACACTTGTGGAACTGCGCGTGTTGGAACCAAGTTGATGGAAAAACACTATACGATCATATAATGAATAAAAGTCTTGGAATTGAAGAATTGTTGTTGAGTTAACATTGACTATGCTATATATTTAGACACTTTTCGAATGTGTGTGCATTCCTTTCGGCAAAAAGGTGACTTTGTAGCCGATAAAGATATCAACATTTGTTGATAAACAAACCACAAATGCCCGGATATGTTTTCTAATCGTTGCCCGCGTCAGCTCGTATTCAGGTTACACGGGACATGAACAACATGACTGAATACAATATACGAGGTATAGTCAATACGTTCCCGGACTGTGTTAATATCTGTTGAACCATTGGACCAAATTTCGTAAAACATATGTCAAAATAATGCTGATTCACACTGGACGACAGTGATATATCGCTTCCCTGCCTGAACAAATACAATTATGTACAATGATACATTTGTGCACTTATGTGTGCAGCCACGGATCAGTTTGACGTTACGCGACGACACGTCACGTTGCCGCAAATTATTAAACATTTGCTTGTCAGTCATTCATTAAAACATAGAATACAATTTGTGATGCGAGTGCAGTAAAATGTTATAACATGTGTGCTTTTGAACGTACGATGTTAAAACTACACCGACATGTAGATAATGAAATACTATCTTGGTAATGGTATTTGGGTAACGGTCAGGCTGCATGTTTGCAATAAACATAATAATGAGACGCGTCGCGACATAACGTACCTTCGGGTATTTGGAATTTTCACCATAAATGGTTTGCCACATTGAACGTAATTTTCGTAAATAATGTGCAAATTTGACGAAAATTTCAGAGCAAATGCAGAATTTAATTTCGCATTTGCTCTAAAATTTGCGTGAAATTATGACGTCATTTAGAGAAATTATGTTCAATTTTCAAAACCATTTACGGCGAAAATTCCAAATACCCGAAGGTACGTTATGTCGCGGCGCGTCTCAAATTATTATGGCAATATATACCTAGCCCTTTTGCAAAATATTAAGTTTGGCAACTGCTCCGCAGTGACGTTATGCCGTTGCTATAGTAACATATTGCATGTAAACGGTTTATCACAATTTGTGTTTTGCATTGTAAAACAGTCCCAATAGACCATCTGTGTAGCTGTGAAAAATATTTTGTATTGTGGCATATATGTAATAACCGTTTTATTGAGCCAGTTCTGGAACTTTTTTACTATACCTCGTATATATATCAGTAAGTGCACTGTAAAAATTCCCCGTGGTATTTACGTGCTGTACCGTTATTTCCTGACGGTACCGGCACCGTACAAGGTGTTTACGCGCTTTACACCGTATCCCCATTGCAATCTGGGATAACCGGAAGAGGGGTAAAACGCTGTTTCGATCGAATTTTGTCCCATAAATTTAATTAAAATACACTTTACACGATCTTTTGCGGCTTTTACTAGCCGTATGATTTAAATATAAGATTAAGTGGTGTTTTGCTGGTATAACCTACATTTTGAATTGTCAAATTGAGAAGTTTATCACACATAATTTTGTTGTCAACAATATTTTCCATACTCCACCCACTGAAACTTGCATAAGATCTATCGATCTCTATATGTAAACACTATGAACGTATTTAAATTCATCTTAACTGATTTGTATATTTGGAATGCTCCTGGAAATGCAATGAAAAATATTTATATTAGCATAGGAGCTGCGTAATTTGGAATTTCACAATGTTTGCGTGACGTTGCGTTGACGTCACCGAACGTGACGTTGCGCGACGCGGGAAACCGAGACGTCAATTACTGTATCTAAAATTATTAAACTAATCATGAAATTTCACCGTGTGACTTGTTGCAAATGCATTTATAGGTTCACAAATGAATAATTACTGATTTTATAATAAAATAATTATTGCTTGTTGAGTTCGGTCAATACGTGGTTTTATCGACGATAAAACCACATATTGACCTCTTCAGCATGCAATAATTGTATAGTATTCAGGGGATGTGTTTGAATGATTCTGGTGTGCTATAAAGGGCAAGATTTTGCCTTAAGTTTTCATAAGTAGTTTCATTAGTTTTCCTCGATGGATGGATGATACATATTATTCTGTGAATGTCTTGTACATGTACATTGTATAAATTTGGAACATGCATTGTATATTTCAGGAGAAAGCAGTCTGGCTGCGAAAACATTCGCATTGGTGGTGGATAAGAAAGTAATTGGTCGCTATTCCGGTTACTTGCGAGCTCTATCCGTCCTGTTCGGTGTATTCTACATCTTCAATATTGAATACCCTAATGAGGCAGCAGCCAGCTTAGAATTCATACAGAGGTAAATTTAATACTAAACCTTCTTATATAAAACATAGACAGCACTGGCTCTTTGTGTACAGGTCAAATTATACACATGGTCTAACTGGTGGATTGTATGAGCCACCAGTCGGTACCTTTGTATCATTCTGTCTCCACCTCTTTTGAGGGTGGGATCAACTAATCTGCAGAATAGTGCCGCAGCAGCCATTGCTTGTCGTAAGAGGCGACTAAAAATGCTTAACGATTGGGTTCATACTTTCCGGAACCCGTTCTACCGGATTTGGGCGTCGTATACAGTTTTGGCTTTATTGTATGTGAGAGTTGAGTTTAGGTTATGCCCCATATACAAGTAGGATTAGCGCTAATTCAATAACTTTTAGGGGATGGGATAAATGATGCTGGTGTGGCGAGGGCCTGGCACCAGATCAGGTTGTTCTATTTTCAGAACTGAATATATATTATTGCGTGTAGACTCCGTGAGGCTGAGACCTCGATTGTCAGAAAAGCTGACGTTAAACCCTATTCACTCACTCACTCACTCCACCTATTGTAGACGAGATGGCACAAAACGACTTAAAATACAAGTTAACATGCCATTAAACAACAAATATTACACGCAAACGGTTTAACCAGTTAAGTGATTTACCGTGATTCTGGGTGAAATATTTCCTGGGAGTAAATAATTCCCTTAGAAGACGTTCACGCGACGTCATTGACGTCACACAATA
>JBEVXT010000559.1:0-625 GCA_040505955.1 Sedimenticola sp.
AGTTTGGTAGGTGTAGGCACAGTAGTAGTGGAGATATATGCTTCACAAAAGTTATGACCCAAAGATTTAACCAAGACGTGACGCCGACGCACGGATCACGTTGACGGTTGACAACATAAGCTCTATTCTTTGAATAGTCGAGCTAAAAATGTGTGGACCACCCCCTCCATTGATTTTTTTCATGGAAAAGTCCTTATTGCTTACTGATGTTGTTATCTATATTTTATTCTTACTTGGCGCATGGTAATTTGCAGGTTTCCCATGTCCTCCAGCCCAGTAATAGGTGCCTGGTTCAGAAGGTGCCTCACAACACCCGGTGAAAAGATATTTGGTGCCGGTTCGCCATGCATAATCGACAACACCAAGAGCCACCCTAGAGCCCTGTACATGCCCCTCTCCCGTAGGTGGCCGTTGTTACTCAGTGTCTGCCCAGACATGTACTGGCTGTCTACCAGCTGCTGGAGGCACAGCGAGAACAGCTCTCGTCTCGGTCCTCCCTCGTCTTCAGCAGCCTCACCTGCAGGTTACACATTAAATAGATGTTTAGCTTCTATTAATGCATTCAATATACTTTATTTGAATGCTAGAGAATTCTGTACAATGATGCATACACTGCCTTAGAAAG
>JBEVXT010000559.1:668-4364 GCA_040505955.1 Sedimenticola sp.
CTCAAACACGCTGTTTATTATATCAATATCTTACATTTTGGGTCACCGATAGTGTATGTACATGAAGCACATTTTTTTGTAATATCAGAAATACATGTTGTTGAACATTTAGCAGTTAGCATGTATGTTTGCTGAACTTTAAACATCATATACATAAGAATGTTTCAACACAGGTACACCCTACTATACAGACCACATGAATTACTATCAGCAGGTTCATATTTAATTCGCTAATACTTATAAATAGCGTTAAATTGAGATGATATTCAAGGTGGAAGCTGGCATTAGATGAAATTAATGCCAAGGAAATTAGACCAAGCGAATTAGAATTGCATACCAATAACGCATATATACAGACAGAATGCATACAAGAAATATTCCATGGATTTGTTTCGCAACACATCTTCAAGCATTGATTTTGAAAAATTTGGAATGTCAATAGATGTTCCCAAAATGCATGAATGAAAGTTGGATACCTATAAATGTAACCACTATTGGAGTCTGTAGCTGTTCAACGTTACAACGCCGCCGCAGTCGCTGAATGGTATCCTCTATAGAGTATGGGCCCTTCTAGCCAGGATTCGCACGAAGCCTGGATCGTACACCGGCACCACACTATCTAGAATATCCTTCACGGACGGCCCGGTGTTCAATGTCACAACGTCTGGCTCCCTGTAATATTTCCGTAGTATAATTTAGGTCTATGCAAAACTGGCAAAAGCTTTACAGGACATTTGGTCTGGTAAACTTTATTTTTTTACCAGACCGGACCAATTTTCACCAGACTGAAAAATAGATATGAACCCAGAGAAGACCGAAGAGCCAGAGAAAATAACTAACAACACTTTCATACCATAATGAATATGGTGCACGTACATCGGTGATCGCAGAGTCTTCAACGAAGCACAAGTGCTAAATCTCCGATCAGCAGTGTACGGTCCCCAGGAAAAGGGAAAATATAATCGAACATACAAACAAAAGAGCCACAGGATATAAATAGAAAGGCATTACCACACTACAATGATCCCGAAGAAAATAAAGGACACATACGTACGGGACAAAAAGACATGATGACAAGGGTACACGCCTTGGAACGTCAATGGATAAACTATCCACTGGGGCGGTTAAACCAGTTAGTGCAGCCGCAAACCTCCCGCTTGCCAAGTCATCATGTCTAATCCAGACACAAGTAAAAACTAATTAACACTGACTACCAGGACAAGTAATATAAACTAACCATAAAACTCACAATTTTAATTTAACCGATCAAAACAATTACATCAATACACTCGATGTAAACGAAAAGAGCAAAAACTAATCAAATGCTACGATACAAAAACATAACTACGAAAAAAGACTAGGCGACATGGTAAGCTGTGAAATATTAGATGGTCAGTTAATTAAGGTAGACTTTCAATGGCTTACTAGCACTCAGCATTTAACAAAAGTTACTGGCCGATACAGACCGTGCCTCCGACACGGAGCCACTGACCTGCTGACACGACAATTTTCAATTCATCACATGTGTAGGTCTTACTAGACTAGCATTACTTCACAATTGAATTTGCTAATTGATAATTTTGACTCGTAACTGCATGATCAAATGTTATTGTATGTTTGCGCCGTGCATCAATTATCTTCCGACAGTGGCACATCTCGAGGTCATAGAAAAGAAGATGGCCGCGGCCCGCAATGTCCTTAGTATGTACGTACGCCAATGTGCTGACTATATCTCGCTTCCGCAAGTGGGCGCGACAATGATGTAATGTCAACAAAAATTGTGTCATAGAACATGGAGGCCGCCTTGAAAAAATGTCAACATTCCATGATTCTGAGAGGTAGGCTACGAAATAAACTGTTTTATGTTGACAGTGTTGTCAGTGTTTGTTGCAGGATCCAATTGTCAGATCAGATTTTGTTAGCAAAAACGGAAAGGTGTTTGCAAAACTAAACACAAACAACAACGCCACTTGATATCGGCTTTCACTCAGTAGACTTTCTATTTCTTGCGCATTTACGAATCGACAAAATTGTTAGGGATTGATCAAGATTGTGTATCGATTCAAAACCGACGCCATCGTGTTCAAAATTTAACCTACACAAATATATATTTGTTGTGCACACCGGAAAATATAGTTTGGTAAGAAAGTGAAGGAAATTTTGATGTTTGAAGTGGCTAAAATGTGTTGTGTATTAGAATGGGGATACCGTGCTGACTTCGTTTTGGGACCATATATTTGGGAGGTTTTATGCTTGTGTTTCAGTTTTATGGCTCTGTGTAAACGAAAAACTCAGCATGATTATTCCCTAAGTATACATTTACTTGTTTTAGTAAAGTGATGATTTGTTTTAATACCTGTCACTATCAATAACATCGTCAGGCAACTCATTTTCCTGGTATAGTCGCATGATGTCGGATGGGTGTTCCATAACACCGAAATCCATCCTGAAACAGATGTACATGCGCATTATAGGAATGAATGACTTTTTTTTATTTATTAACTCAACCGGTCCGGTTAATACTGCGACGACACATGCATGGATTCATTAAGCGACTAGCGTGCAGCTGATAGTTTTATTCAGGATTTTCTTTCACTATTTCTTATGACTTGGACATCAAAGTATCCATGAGAAGTTTCATGTGAGTTACTGATGTAGTTTTCTTAATATAAATACATGTATCTAAACATTATTTTCCAATTTGCTGTGACGTCAATTTTTCTCAATATCGCAAACGCCTATATGTCAATGCTGCAAATGACGTCATGACGTTTTTTAGATAGTGACGTCACACTGATTTAACGTCAGCAAATCATTGTACCAACTTTCGTGAAGTAAGTAGGTAGGTACAGTTTTCGTTCTATGGCATGAGTTCTCAAACTTTCTAATCACCCTTTGTACCAGTAAATGAATAGTGACCTATCGCCTCGGTCAATATTGATTTTCTGGTACATATCACATCATGTATCCCCGAGTGTTGTATTTCTGCGCACTTAAGGATAAATGTTATCCTCTAAAGTGCAAATGGTGGTGACAGGCCCACAAATCAACATAATAACATGTAATCTATAAAACTCACGTGAACAAATATTGCAGTAAGTCTTTTGTTCGAAAAAAAATGATAATAATTGTTCGCCTTTGTTCTGAGCTATTTTTCTGGCGAGTGTTGTATTTCAGCGCACCAAACAGAAAATCTTATTTTGTTCAAGCCAGAATTGCAAACTGTGAAATATGTCATCACTATGCACATACAATTTAGCAGATTTGATGATAGATATGATGTATTTATTTGTCTTAAAGTATATATTTTATTCTGGATTTTCGTTAATAGGAAACGATAGGTTAAAATAATAAAAGAAACAAACAGATCAGCTAGCATGTGACATTAACGCTTAAAAATGGTAAAAAACAGTCTCTTCCTTGTATGACATCTCGTCAACAATATAAATAATGAATTCCGTATCAAATTTAAAAAAGAACAAGCACAATTTTTTACTTTTTCGTCCAAAATATAACAATTTTAACCTACATTGACCAAAAATGTGCATAAATTGCTTAATTTGAAAATAAGAATGGTGCCTTTCTCGACACCCCACTGAAAAACGATGGTAACACATTGCGGTTTATTCATCACATTAAATTTACAGGACAGCATAATAGTTTATAGATTAATCATTGAGATATAATGGGTCAATG
>JBEVXT010000560.1:0-1155 GCA_040505955.1 Sedimenticola sp.
GCACACAGTTTTTGTTTCTCACTGTATCTGTTAATACATGTATTTATAATTACATGTATTTACATTCAAATTACACACATTTCTAGATATATATGTACACTATATAATATCTCAAACTGATGTGTAACTTACTGGATACACTGGGATGGGACGTACTGATACTTGTCACCCCACCCACCTAATTATCCTCTTACATAGCCAAAAGGGGATATAGCAATAGTCCATGTGCGTACATCTTTGCATGCATCCATCCGTCTGTCCGTAACACTTTTGTTAACAAGTGCATTAAGCAAAGGCATTTAACTTAATTTATTTTGAACCGATCAATGGATTTCAATAATATTTGGGAGCAATGTACGTCCATCCATCCATAACACCTTTTGAGTTTAGCATTTGCATTAAGCAAATGCATTTAACTCGATTTCGTTGGAACCGCTTGATGGGTTTCAATAATACTTGGCAAAAGAGTACACCTGAACATAGTAGAGTGTCACATATACACCTGGGATCCTACACCCAAGGTCAAGATCAGGAAATGTTAGATTGGCTTAGTGCTAACATACGCTTCTTGTTAATTCATGTTAGATTGGCTTAGTGCTAACATACGCTTCTTGTTAATTCATGTATTTATCACATATTTGAATTAATCCGCACATTTCTATTCATATATTCTCTTTGCACTTATTACATGTATCTCAAACTCTGATATGTAACTTACTTGATAGCTCAGCGTCTAATTCTATTACCCAGTATGTGTTTCTAGCTACAAATATTTATGCGCCCCAAAAAACATTTGGGGGAGCATACTGTTGTCGCCTCGTCCGTCCGTCCGTCCATCCGTCGTGCATCCGTCGTCCACATTTGAAGTTCGTGTAATCAACTGCTCCCACAGTTTTCAGCGAATCAATCTGAAACTTCAAATCTCCTATTTTCATGCCGAAATAATAGTCTTCAACAAAACCATTGCCTTTTTAACATGTTTAACTTAGCCATTTTTTCACACTTTTCTGTATATCTTTGAGTTTCTTATACCTCTGTAACTCCTTGATGGATTGATTTGAAAGTTCAAATTTGTCTTTATTATCATCCATATTTGGGCCGCCGGCTGGGAAAAGGGACCTTATGATGTTTGCGATCAACGCAGTCCCAGATCAG
>JBEVXT010000560.1:1255-3119 GCA_040505955.1 Sedimenticola sp.
CAGTCTGATCAGGGCCTCCGCTGCTCGCTATCCAATTGCTAAGTAGTCTTATTGATATCAGCAAAACGATTGCAAATTCTTATTCCCACTGTGCCGGTGTTTAGGAGGGTCAGAAGCTGCAATTTATGCCAATGTCGTAAGGTCCCTTTTCGCCGGTGGGGGCCCATTTATACCCCCACAAACAATGTTTGATGGGGTATATAGGAGTCAGCTTGTCTGTCGGTCTGTGAGTCCGATGTTGGAAATTTGTTTCTGCTCTTTATCTTTGAAACCGATGAATGGATTTTCAAATTGTTTAGCACAAATGTTTGTCATGATGGGATGATGTGTCGCGATCAATGACCATGGACCTACACATCTTCCCAGTCGGATGGGGACTCAAAACGGCGGTCCCGTGTATCGGTGCTATCCACCGGGCACGTTGAAGAACCAGGGGGATTCCTCGCAAAAAGAGTTAAGGGATATATTTCCAGTCTCCCTGTATCCGTAATTCTCCACTCTCCTGGAGACGGCCTGAAATGACCTAAGATGTTGAAAGGCCGTTAAACTCCAACCAACCAACCAATTTTGTGGTGGGGTACGGGTTTGACCCCGTCGACTCGTCTGTATGTAGTCCTTGCTGCTGATAGGACTTAAAACTACATTCAATTAATTCCTTAATTTGGCATTAAAAATATTTTTGGCAGTAATAATGGTAGCAAATTGATAGTCGAGCACCATAAGGTCGTAACTGCCATGCGTTTGCATAGCAGCTACTGCCTTATGGTACTAGACCATCGAAATGTCAGCACCAAATGGAGGCGATAAATCCTTATAATGTTTTATATTATAAATCCCCTACTGCAGCCTCACTGAAAACCACAGAGTTCGGCATGATGGGCCCCACCCAGGGGTCACCGACCTCCACCGCATCCCCGGACCCCGAGACCACCAGCTTTGCCAGCCCCTTCAGCCCCGAACAGCTGCCCCGGGAGATAATCGAGGGGATGTACGACCCACGGATGTTCTACAATAACCAGGAGATGTATATTGACCCAGATATTATAGGTAGGTCATTATACAGGGTCACAATACATGCATGCCACCCCACCTCCCTCCCCAATCGCCCTTTACCCCATAATTTCATTATCAGTCAGCGTGTATGCATGGCCATCCAACGTAATTGAATGCGGTATTCGTTACGTTCCAGTTACTGACAGAATTCTGGTAAGGGACGATCCACAAGAATTTTTGGGATTATGGCACGTTTCCTTACGATGGCAAATTTGTTATAACGGCAAAGTCAGCGCTGTAGAACTGTGCCGTTGTAACGAGGGCTGTCTGTAGTTTTAAAATAGTTTTATTTGGTTTTCATCCATTTTACTAGACTGCAGTGAACAGAGTTAGTTGTATTTATTGTTTTTAAGTTGTTAAGCTGTTCCATATATTTAGACCTGAATGTTGTTAATACTAGGTCTTGTCTACTCTGGCATGATTTCACCTTCCAGATCTGACCCTACTTCCACCGTACCCGCCAACACAGGAGGAGTTGGCTGAACTGGCAGATGACCCCGGTGTGACCCCACTACCCCGCTCCCCCCAGGTCCAGTCGCGAACACACACGTCACACCAGGCAGCGACATCCATCCACTCTCCACTGGAAAGACAGCACAGGTATAAATGGATTGTAGGACAAATGCTCACAAGACAAATGCTCACAAGACAAAATGCTCACCAGACAAAATGCTTACAAGATAAATGCTCACCAGACAAATGCCCACCAGACAAATGCCGACAACCCTAGTGGAAAATGAGACGTATGCACACAACACATTTTATTTTATGATTATAATTTTAGTTTTAAGTGAAATGTTTTTAGTTCACC
>JBEVXT010000561.1:0-17143 GCA_040505955.1 Sedimenticola sp.
GGAAACGATTCAGAGTTTTCAACTAGCTTCTTTTCTAGTGGTTTTAATGAGTCTATATGGAATACTCTATTTTGCTAAATCAAACTAATTTGAATTAAAGGGGCCGGACTTGAATTAACCTCTGTTTTTAGACTAATGTTGGAATATTAGAGTGACCCCAAAACCTTGAACTGACCCAAAAATCATTTTTTATCATGGATTGTATGTCGATCTGCAATAATTTTAACAGAATACCCAAGTATTGTGGAACGACGAATGGTAGTATCGACACAATATTCAGTAGAATAACCATAAATGATCGAATTCTTCATATTCATCTAGTTTATTATTTATTGCTTGATGTAGCTAACACCCATCCAAATCCGATAAAAACTGATCCAAAAATACGATTCAATATATTTACTCTTTTTTTGTTGTTCAACCAGATTCTAGCCTTGTGTGCAAGCAATGCATAGCTCATTAAAAAACTGAATGAAAATAGCATTAAAATGGATATCAAAATTGAAAACTGTGGTAATAGTGGGTTTTGAATATTAATAAATTGAGGGAACAATGCAGTTAAAAAGACAACTGCTTTGGGGTTGCTGATGGACACGCCAAAAGCTTGCAGAAATATCTTTCTAGCTGTAATATTTTTTGATTCCAATGGATCATGGATTGGGGTTAGTTTATCTGATTTACAGATAATCATTTTTATCCCTAAGTAAACCAGATAGGCAGCACCTGCATATTTTAATACACCAAAGACAATCTCGGATGTTTTTAAAATTGTCCCCAATCCTGATATGGCAATTATACCTAGAAACAGCAAGCCCACAATGTTTCCCAAGGCTGCAAAAATCGATTTCTTCACTCCATGTAAGGTTGAGTTTGTCATGATAAACACCACTGCTGGGCCGGGTGTTGATGTTGCAATGAAAACAAATGTTAAATAAATTAGCCATGATTGTATTGTCATTGTAAACCTCCTTTTTTAGAAATTGTATTGCACTACATTTTAATCCTCAGTGCAATATAAATCTTTGTTTTTATGATTTCACTACGTTTTTTAATCAAAGGAAAGAATTCTCAAACAAATAGAATGGATGCATCAGACCTGTGGGTTCATAATACTCATCATGGGTATATTCAAACCCAAGCTTTAAAAGCAAATGCCTGAGTGTCTCGTTTTTTGGGTTATGCCCGGCAAATAGTTTGTTGATCTTAAGTTTTTTAAATGCATGTTCAATTACAGTAAGAGCTGATTCTATTGCATACCCGTTACCCCACTGATTCGAGCAAAGATCCGAGACGGTGAGCTGGTAGATAATCTCACCCGCCGCGCAAAAAATGCAGGTACTTCATGACCTGCATTGGTACTCTACGCCTCTTATTCGATCTGACGGGATATTTGGGCGGATTATCACCGCTATACCGACAAGGGGCAGGAAATGAAGTGCTTTGCGCTCGCTAAAATCCATATGAAGGTGACACGATACACTGCTGGGTGCAGTGAAATAGGTTGATTTTATGGGTTGAAATTCCTATCCTCTGGCGACTGCCGGTCGTCATTACACGCCTTCCAGAATCGCCCGGGTAGTTAGTATTTTTTCACCATCACTGTCCGAGCCAGTCACACAGGTGATTCACTCCGGATACCACCCTGGCGCAGTGCCGATCAGTAAAATCATCCGGCAGCTCTTCATTAATAGGAATCTCTTTTGCACTCACCAGTGCACGGGCGCCATCGAAATCGACAAATGCCATTCTTGCTGTCAACTCCCCCGGCGGGCAGCCAAAATCACAGCCGGGCAGGATAGCCACACCAGTCTCTTCCAGGAGCCGTCTGCAGAACTCCTTGCTGGTGGTGATGCCCTGCTCTGCAAGGCGCTCGCGATACTTTCCGAAGGAAGCGAAAAGATAAAACCCCCCCTCCGGTATGGGGAGATCCACACCCGCCTGTTGCAGCCGCCCAGCCAAACGGGTTCCCAGGCTCTTGAGAATTCGTCGGCTGTTTAAAAGATAGTGCTCAATCTCGATACTCCCCTCGTAGGCGCTCACTGCGGCATGTTGAATGGGGGCGCTGGTCGAAGTAAACGTCTCGCTGGCAACAACTGCAACAGCATCAAGCAGCCAGCGCAGGCTTCGAGGGAAGGTAAAGGTTCCAAGGCGCCAGCCTCCAGCTCCACACCACTTGCTCAGTCCTGCACTGATAATGGTACCTTCAGGATAGTAGCGTGCAATAGACCGATGCTGGCCACTGAAGGTGGTCTCACCATAGATCTCATCAGAGAGGAGTATGATTTTGTAGCGCCGCGCCACTGCGGCCAGCGCCTGAAGCTGATCGTCAGAATAGGTGGTTCCACTGGGATTGTTCGGGTAGTTGAGTATTAGAATACGGGGCCGGGTCGGATCAGGGCGACAGAGCGAATCGAGCTCTTCCGGGGTTATCCTCCAGCCATCCTCCAGCCGCGTTGGCACCCATCGTATGTGACGCCCGATGATCGTGGCCTGGGGTGCATATGAGACCCAGCTGGGGGTTGGAATAACCAAGTCACCATAGTAGACCAGTTGAATCAGAAACATCAGCTCCTTGGATCCCGGTCCAATCAGCACATCCTCGCGGCTGTACTCAACGTTCTCCTGCCGCCTGTGGTAGTTAGCCACCGCCTCGCGCAACTGTGGAAGCCCTTTGACCGGTAGGTAATCTTTCTGGTGTGCGTTGGCCTTGAGCTCATCCACTACTTGGGAGGCAACGGGAAACGGAGACTGCCCCAGCCCCATGCGATAGACATCGCGACCCTCATTATGAAGGTTGGCGCAATGCTCATTGATTGCCAGAGTGGCAGACTGTGAAAGACAGCGGACATTCAGGTTTAGGTGAACGTCATGGTGTTGTTCGTTATTGAAGGGCATCCTGTTCATTCCTCTAATCAAAGCCCGTTACATACAGCAATTCATATCGCTCATACGAGAGCAACACCAGATCAAAAGATCAGCAACTGTATGAATCTGTACAAAGCAACGGATGATCCGTTGAGGAGAGGGAGGCTCCCTACTCTCTATGGGCTAGCGGTCAGCCCAGAGTTAGCGCAATCAAGTTGGAGAGAACTACAGTGCATACCCACTGGCATGCAGTTTTGGAACTGCACACCGTCCGATGCACACTCCATTTTTCCTATAGCTGTCTATAAAGATATACCAGCTTGAAATTGAAGGGAAGGATTATTTTTCACCATAAAAATGCTACACAGTCCCTGGCGGACGATATATTTGGGTGGATTTACACCGCTATACCGACAAGGGGAAGGGAAAAAAATGCTTTGCGCTCGATATAATTCATATGAAGATGACACGACGATACACTGCTGGATGCAGTGAAATAGGTTGATTTTATGGGTTGAAATTCCTATCCTTTATCCTTCCTTCTTTGGGGATGAAAACTATTTTCAATTTCACTCTTTTTCTACGAACTCAAGCCATGCTTGTTTCAATAGGCCTGTCGATGCTGCTGCTCATCTTTGCGGGAGGGGCAGGAGCATCAGCAAGGGATAGCGTCGATACTTTGATTGTGGTTGGTGGCGACCGCAACTATCCCCCATATGAATTCATCGACCAGAATAATGATCCTGCAGGTTTTAATGTTGATCTAACGCGGGCGATTGCTGAAGTAATGGGGTTTAGTGTTGAAATTCGTCTTGGATCCTGGGGTGAAATGCGTCAGGGACTCGCTTCTGGTCAGATTGATATTCTGCAGGGGATGGCCTGGAGTAAAGAACGGACTGAAGAGGTCAATTTTTCAACACCGCACGCCAAGGTACATCAGTCAATTTGGTTACGTAAAGGCTCAGCGGTTAGTGTATTAAATGATCTAGCGGGGAAAGATGTCATTGTGATGCGTGGCGCAGTAATGCACGACTACATCTTGCGACGCCCGGAACTGAATACGAATCTACAATTAGTTGAAACTCTTGAGGATGCTCTGCGTAATCTCTCTGCCGGAGTAGGTGAAGCGGCCCTGGTTGCCAAATTACCTGGCGAGTATCTACAGCAGCAAGCAGGCATTAACAATATTTTTCCAATTGCCAAACCCCTGGAGGCTCAGGATTATGGTTACGCGGTAAAAAAAGGAAATGCCGATTTATTGGCGCGTTTCAACGAAGGGTTAGTGTTGTTGAAAAAGTCAGGGCGCTATCGACCGATTTATAAAAAATGGTTGGGTATTTTGCCGCAACCAGGCGTGTCGATAGAGGAGATTTTGCGGATTGGGGCTATGGTGATCCTACCGCTTCTGGTGATACTGGTCATGACAGCCTTATGGTCGCGTGCTTTGAGACGGCAGGTTGCTTTACGGACCAAAGCTCTGGAGCTTGAAGTGGCGCAAAAAGAGCAAGCACTGCACGAACTATTTGTGCGCAAGCAGCAGTTGATTCAGGCGGACAAGCTAACCTCTTTGGGGATTCTGACATCAGGGGTTGCCCATGAGATCAATAATCCAAATGGGCTAATCCTACTCAATTTGCCACTGCTGGAAAAAGCTTGGGGTGATGCCCTGCCACTGTTACAAAAAAACTATCAGCAGAATGGGGATTTCAAGCTTGGCTGGCTTAGTTTTTCACGCATGCAGCATGAGATGCCACAAATACTCAATGATATGCAGCAGGGCGCTAATCGGATAAAACGAATTGTAGAAGATCTTAAGGATTTTGCACGGCAGGATAGTGCCGATACGAGCAATATGGTCGATCTTAATCAGATTGTTGATGCTGCAATACGATTGGTCGATAACTCACTGAAGAAGGCAACAGACCATTTTCAGGCAGAACTAGCAACAGATTTGCCAAAATTCAGGGGCAATGCGCAGCGAATTGAACAGGTTGTGGTTAATCTATTACTCAATGCCTGCCAATCGCTTGCCGGGCACGACTGTGCCATTGTGCTACGCACTGAATTAACTGACGACAAATATTTGTTGCTCGAAATCAAGGATCAGGGTTGTGGTATCAGTAGCGAGGATTTGTCGAAACTGGCCGATCCTTTTTTTACCACTAAGCGTGAGAGTGGGGGAACTGGTTTAGGTCTTTCGATATCAGCAGGGATTGTGCAAGATCATGGCGGCCAGTTAGAATTCACCTCGACGCTTGGGGAAGGAACTTGTGTACAGCTTCTATTGCCAGTGGAGAGTATTGAACGTGCCAATTGATATAAATCCTGTTTTTTCAATTCTTCTTGTGGATGACGAAATTCCCTGGTTGCGCAGCTTGGGAATAACGCTAGAAGGCCCTGGTGGATTTACCAACCTGATGCAGACTCAGGATAGTCGCGAAGTGATGGGACTTCTGGCGCAGCATGATATAGGCATAGTGATTCTTGATCTGACCATGCCACACATTAGTGGTGATGAGTTACTAAAAAAGATCAAGCAGGACTTCCCTGCAGTTCAAGTTATTGTCCTTTCTGGTATGAACAAACTGGAAATTGCCGTTGGTTGTATGCGTCAAGGTGCCTTCGACTATTTCGTTAAAACTGACGGCGAAAGACGCCTACTCGATGGTGTCCGGCGTGCGGTGTGCTTGGTCGAGCTGCAACGTGAAAATCAAGAGATTCGCCATAAGTTATTGACCCGAAAATTGGAACGTCCTGATATTTTTACTGAAATAATTACGCACGATGCAGCCATGTTGGCTATTTTTACCTATCTTGAGTCGATCTCTGCTTCAAGGTACCCCTTGCTGATTCTCGGTGAGAGTGGTGTTGGAAAAGAGCTTATTGCACGAGCCGCGCATAAGCTGGCTAACAATTCTGGTCCATTAATCAGCGTTAACGTAGCTGGTCTGGATGACGATGTGTTTGCTGATACCCTCTTCGGTCATCTAAAAGGAGCATTTACCGGTGCTGAGCGTAAACGCTGTGGCATGGTAGAGCGTGCTGCAGGGGGAACACTCTTTTTGGATGAAATTGGAGATCTCTCATCTGCCAGCCAAGTTAAGCTGTTGCGCCTGTTGCAGGAGGGTGAATTTTATAGCTTGGGCAGCGATACTCCAAGCCAGTCGCACGCACGTGTGGTCTGTGCCACCCATCGGAATCTAGTGGAAGCCGTAGCGCAAGGGAAATTCCGTAAAGACCTTTATTACCGCTTATATGCCCATCAAGTGGAGATACCTCCACTTCGTGAACGATATGAGGATATCCCTTTTTTATTGGAATATTTTCTGAAAACAGCTGCCTCTGAGTTCAACAAACTAGTCCCAACACCACCCCGTGAACTCATTGCTCTGTTGGGTAGCTACAGTTTTCCTGGGAACTTGCGTGAACTCCAGACCATGGTACAAGACGCCGTTAGCCAGCATCAAGGTGGAGTTCTCTCAATGGCTACTTTTCTAGATAGGGTGGGGGCGTCGCGCAAGCAGTTATTACCTGGCTCGGTAAATCCCTTTATTGATCTGGATGAATTGCCAACATTGAGTCATGCCAATGAACTTCTTGTTGATGTGGCGTTAGAGCGAGGAAAGGGCAATCAATCTCTAGCAGCACGCATGCTGGGGATTTCACAGCCCGCACTAAGTAAGCGTCTCAAGCATAGGCGTGAAATTGACGCGAAAGGGGTATAGTTTAAGTTATATTGATAACTCACGTTATACCCTTTATGGGTCACTGGAATGCTCTGTTCTCCCGCCTGTCTCTGCCGTATTTCATAACTTCAGTTATACCCCCTCGAATCGCCTGCTTTTTCCTTGTTCTCTGTAAATGTCATATAAAACAATTAGTTGGTTAGTTAGAATGAACTGGCGCCAATATTGCAATATCTCTGTGAAATTGAAATTACAACAGAAGATGATGCGTAGCGCTGAGTTAACGCGCACATTGACATAAACTGAATTAACGCGCACATTGACATAAAAAGAAGAGTTCAAGGGAGATGGATAACTCCCTTTACCGATACTGTGTGATCACATTATGCACACTGAAGATGGAATTATTCCATCAATTATAAACTGTAAAGTCCGTAGGAGGATCTATACATGTTAAAAAGAAGTATTACCGCTGCAGCCATGATGGCTGGGTTATCTCTTGGTGCCGTATCTACTGCCAACGCCGCCGACTCCTTTATTACTATCGGTACCGGTGGTGTCACTGGTGTGTACTACCCTACCGGTGGTTCTATCTGTCGACTGGTAAATAAAAATCGCAAATCACACGGTATTCGCTGCTCTGTTGAGTCTACGGGAGGGTCGGTATATAACCTCAATACCATTCGTGCTGGTGAGCTGGATATGGGGGTTGCGCAATCTGATTGGCAGTATCATGCCTATAACGGCACCAGCAAGTTCAAGGACAAAGGGGCCAACAAAGAGCTGCGTTCCGTATTCTCTGTACATCCAGAACCCTTCACTGTCGTTGCTAGAGCTGACTCCGGTATCAAGGACTTTACCGATTTGAAAGGTAAGCGTGTCAATATTGGTAACCCAGGTTCTGGCCAGCGCGGCACCATGCAAGTGGTCATGGAAGCACTGGGTTGGACCAAAGCCGACTTCTCCCTTGCCTCTGAGCTGAAATCAGCTGAGCAGTCTAAAGCACTGTGTGATAACAAGATCGACGCGATGGTCTTCACTGTCGGGCACCCCTCAGGCTCAATCAAAGAGGCAACCACTACCTGCGATACCGTACTAGTGAATGTGACGGGTCCCGCTATCGACAAACTGGTTGCCGATAATGATTATTACCGTGTAGCGACCATCCCTGGTGGCATGTACCGTGGTAACGATAAAGACACCATGACCTTCGGTGTGGGCGCAACCTTTGTATCGTCAACCAACGCACCGACAGATACAGTGTATCAGGTGGTTAAGGCGGTCTTTGATAACTTTGATTCATTCCGCAAACTACACCCTGCTTTTGCCAATCTAAAAAAAGCACAGATGGTTAAAGATGGACTCTCTGCCCCCGTTCATGACGGTGCAGCTAAGTACTATAAAGAAGCCGGATTAATGTAATACCAGCTGAGTGCAGGCAGTGCAAACTGCCTGCATTACTTCACTTAAAAAACATTTGTATTCTCAAATTTAAGTCATTAATTCGCGTATATCTCTAAATACATAGCGCCGTGTTCGCGAAGTATTGCGAAGAGGAGGGTATCAATGCGTATTAATTTAAGTCAACGAATGTTAGGTGGTTCCTGTTTATGTTCGCACTGCTTCTGTTGTGCGGAGTTGCAGGCTATATGTCCTCCTCCAAATTGGCAGGCTCACTGAAATTGGTGAGTACCAATATGTGGGATGTGCCGCAATGATGGGCACAGGTCAGTTGGCTGCCAAGGTTTGTATCGTGATAGTAAGTAGCTGAAGTAAGAGTTAGCCAATACAAAGTAAATTCTAATGAAACTCCAAATAGGCGTTTGCTTTGTCAAACCAGCCGATATCCGGAATTAACAAAAAGTAAGACATGTTAGGGCGTTTTTATCTAAATATTAAGTAAATTGATAGTGGTATCGATTTTTGCAGGTCGATTATCAATTCCCTAGCCTCCCTTGTTGTGGAATAAAAAAGATGACAATTAGTAGAAGAAACCGGTTTACCAAAAAGGTGATAGATGGTTTAAAAAATCATCATATGAGCTGGTTAAATCAAACGGATCGTGGGCAGGTTGAGAAACTGCTTATGGCATATTATCACCATATATCCTTGGATGATCTTGAGAAAGAGTCCCTCGCTGATCTGATAGGTGCTGTGGTGGCACATTGGCAGCTACTGTGTGAGTACCAGGGAGATGAACCACGGATTAGAGTCTACAATCCAAATTTCGAGGAGCATGGCTGGCAAAGTCAGTACACTGTGGTAGAGGTGGTATCCAATGATATGGCTTTCTTGGTGGATTCGCTCACTATGGGTTTGAATGAGATGGGCTTGACCATTAATCTCACCATTCACCCCGTGATTTATACCCGGCGCGATAAAAAGTGCCGGTTGGTAGGTATTGCTGATACCCACTCCAGCGATACCCAGCCGGTGTCTATGATTAGATTCCAGATGGAAAAACAGAACTCATCAGAGACCCTCGCAGCACTGCAGGCCATGGTTTACTCTGTAATAGCGGATGTGCATGCGGCGAATCGGGACTGGCTGCTGATGAAACTTCGGTTGCAGGAGATACAGAAGAAAATCAGTAAAAATAGGCCCCCAGTTGATACAGCAGAATTTGATGAAGCTAACGCTTTTTTGCAATGGATGGGTGCTAATCACTTTACTTTCCTTGCCTATTGCGAATATGACATAGCCACTAATAGTGGAAAAGTAGAACAGGTGTTAGATCAATCTTCCACATTAGGTTTGCTGAAAAATGTGGGTGAGGATATAAAACGAGCAGAGGATTATATACCCACTACTAGTGCGGACTATTTAGATCTGAGTCGTTATCTGGTGGTGACAAAGTCCAGTGCCAAATCGGCTGTACACCGGCCTGCATTTATGGACTTTGTTGCTCTCAAACGTTATGACTCGAAGGGAAATGTCAATGGACTCTACTACATACTTGGTCTATTCACATCAGCAGCTTACAGCAGCCCCCCTAAGAATATTCCGCTGTTGCGACAGAAACGAAAAGAGATATTTAATCAAGCCCGACTCTCTTCAGGCAACCACTCTGGAAGGGTGTTAGATAATATCTTAACCACCTATCCGCGGGATGATCTCTTTCAGTTGTCAGTGGAACAGCTACTTGAGATATCTCTTGGTATGCTTAATCTGCAGGAACGGCAACGTACTCGTATATTCGTTTCCCAAGATATCTTTAAAAGATACTACTCATGTCTGTTTTACCTGCCTAAAGATCGTTATGATCAAGAGGTGTGCGATCGGATAAGGGTTATCTTGCAGGAGACTTTTGGCAGTAATGAAATTGAGATTGATACATTTTTCTCTGAGTCGATATTGGCTCGCATCCATTATGTTGTGCACCTGCCAGCTCCCAAGGATGTAGTCTATGATCAGATAGAGCTTGAATCTCGCGTTATTGAAGCCACTGCTACGTGGCATGACGGTTTCCGTCAAGCGTTGAGTGAACAGTATGGTGAAGAGGTCGCAGGCAGTTATTATCAACAATATATGAAGGCCTTTCCCAGTAGTTTTAGAGAGGATTTTTACCCTCGAATTGCAGCCTCCGATGTTGCTCGTATTGAGAGGGCCAGAGAGAGCGATACCCTAGGGCTTAGCTTCTATCGGCCTATTCTTTCATACAATAACAACGTTCACTTTAGACTCTACTCTGTAGATGCACAAGTTTCACTTTCAGAAGTAATTCCCATTCTAGAGCATATGGGGCTGACGGTGTTTGGTGAAAGTCCCTATCGAATTAGACATCCCAAAGGACCCATATGGATTCATGATTTTTCAATGCTCCACGCTAAGGGGGTGGAGCATTTTACAGAAGAGAGTAATCAAATTTTCCAAGAAGCTTTTCTCAAAGTCTGGCAAGGCGAGATGGATAGCGATGGCTTCAATCGGCTGGTATTAGATACTCATCTAAATTGGAAGCAAGTGGTCTTGCTTCGCGCATACAGTCGTTATTTGAAGCAAATCAATGTCCCTTACAGCCAATCATATATCATTGAAAGCCTGGCGCAAAACCCCGATATTGTTAAACTCTTAGTGGATCTCTTTGAACTGAAGTTTAATCCGAGTGAGCGTTTTACCGAAGTTCGATTCGGTAAACTTTTGGCACGTTTCGAAAGTAAGTTGGAGGCTGTGTCAAGCCTGGATCAAGACCGAATTCTGCGTGCTTATGTCAATTTGGTGCAAGCGACACTGTGGACTAACTTTTATCAGAGTGACGACCAAGGGAACTCGAAAAACTACATCTCGTTTAAATTTGATCCATCCAAAATAGACGGCATGCCCCTCCCCAAACCGATGTTTGAGATATTTGTTTTCTCCTCACGAATGGAAGGTGTGCACCTACGCGGTGGGAAAGTAGCTCGCGGCGGTCTACGCTGGTCTGATCGTCGGGAAGATTTCCGCACAGAGATCCTGGGTTTGATGAAGGCCCAAATGGTTAAAAACACTGTAATCGTACCTGTGGGATCTAAGGGTGGTTTTATTGTCAAAAGTCCTCCAGCCAAGGGCGGACGGGAAAAATTGATGGAGGAGGTTGTCTCCTGCTATCGAATCTTGCTCAAGGGTATGCTGGATATTACAGATAACCTTGTTGCTGGTGCTGTGGTACACCCCGAGCAGGTACAACGTTATGATGGAGATGACCCCTATCTAGTGGTTGCTGCGGATAAAGGAACCGCTACCTTCTCAGATATTGCCAATCAAGTCTCCGCCGATTACAACTTCTGGCTTGGTGACGCTTTTGCATCGGGCGGATCGGTGGGTTATGACCATAAAAAGATGGGTATCACTGCGCGGGGTGCCTGGGAGTCGGTGAAGCGGAACTTTCGTGAAATAGGTGTTGATACACAGGTTACCGATTTCAGGGTGATAGGTGTTGGCGATATGTCAGGTGATGTATTTGGAAATGGTATGTTGCTATCGCGTCACATCAAGTTGGTCGGTGCGTTCAACCATATGCATATCTTTCTCGACCCAGAACCAGATACAGCGATGAGCTATAAAGAGCGGCAGCGACTCTTTAAACTCCCCCGATCCAGTTGGATGGACTACAACAAAAGTTTGATTTCAAGAGGTGGTGGGATCTATTCAAGAAACACCAAGGCGATTACCTTGAGTGATGAGGTGAAAGTCATGCTTGGGGTTAAAGCGAACAAAATGACTCCCAATGAACTGATTCATACTATCCTGAAATCTAAGGTAGATCTCTTCTGGAATGGTGGCATTGGCACCTATGTAAAAGCCAGCAATGAAGCCCATATAGATGTTGGCGATAAAGCAAACGATAACGTTCGAGTGGATGGCAATGAGTTGTGCTGTAAAGTTGTTGGTGAAGGCGGGAATCTTGGTTTTACACAACTGGGCCGAATAGAATATGCCCAATCCGGTGGTCTTATTTACACCGATGCGATAGATAACTCTGCGGGCGTTGATTGTTCAGACCAAGAGGTTAATATCAAGATACTGCTAGGACAAGTAGTTGCCAATGGTGATATGACTCAAAAACAGCGCAACCGGATGTTGGCCCGAATGACCGATGAGGTGGCAGAGTTGGTGTTGGCTGATAACTATGCCCAGACCCAGGCTATCAGTGTTGCTGTCTCTGAAGCACCGCAGAGACTCCATGAATTAGAACGCTTCATGGACTTTCTAGAATCACAGGGGCGGCTGGATAGAACCCTAGAGTTTCTACCTGACAAAAGTGAGATTGCCAAACGGCATGTAAAGCATCAAGGCTTAACAAAACCCGAAGTGGCAGTACTGCATGCTTACAGCAAAATGACCTACTATGATGCGCTGGTCAACTCAAATATTCCTGATGATGAGTTTCTGTGCTCTGAGCTGGCGAACTATTTTCCAAAGTTGCTCGGTGAAACCTTTGGCAAAGAGATGTTAGATCATCGGCTCAAGCGAGAAATCATAGCGACTCACCTTACCAATAGTATCGTGGATCATATTGGCCCTGGTTTTGGTTATCGAGTAAGAGAGGAGGTGGGAACCGATACGGCTGGGGTAACTCCGGCCTACCTCTCTGCAAGCCGAATTTTTGCTACCGACACGCTTTGGCATGAGATTGAACAACTGGATAATCAGGTTCCAGCCGCCACCCAACTGGATATGATGCGACAAATCGTGCGCATGCTCGAGCGTACCGTAATCTGGATTTTACAGACCCGACCCAACCAATTAGTAATACGTGATTTGGTGAATTATTTCCGTGAGGGAGTGGCCACACTTTCTGATGGGATGCCCAAACCACTGTCAGCAAAAGATCGACTTGCTTATAATAAGCGCATAAAAAAGCTAATGGCTGATGGTGTTCCTAGGGAGGTCGCACAAAAGGTAAGTACCCTCGAGTTACTGAGTAATGCTCTAGATATTGTGGAGGTAGCCACAGAGAATAAAAAAGATGTCATTGCGGTGGCATCTATCTACTTTAACTTGGGTGAATATCTGCAGATAAACTGGGTTCGTAAGGAAATTGCACAGCTTGGTGTACAGAGTCATTGGCATAATATCGCCAAGACACGTCTGGCGGAGACATTAAGTGGACACCAGCGTGGTTTGACAGCACAGATTACCCGGTCCACAAAAGGTAAGTTAAGTACCCAACATGTGCTGGACACATGGGCAGAGAAAAATACTTTTCCCTATGAGCGTCACATGAAGATGCTTTCAGAACTGAAAGTACGACAGTCTGTTGATTTCGCTATGCTGTCGGTAGCTGTAGTGGGTGCGGGTGCATTGATGGTGGCACAGGCTGATTAGTGATTTATATTGTGTTTGAGGTCGGTATTTGCTCCGAAAAATGCAGACATGAATTGAGGCATTTTCATATTTCTCTCATATTTAGAACACATCATTTTATACATTAGTAGAGGCATTTTTTGGAGGTATATGAACTTTACAAAATAAATAATAAAAATAAGCACTATTTGCTTAAACAAAATAGTTCAACAAATATTTGTTGAACTCAAAAAGTCAGGAAATGCATATATTTTTAATATCTATGCACAGCTCTAGAGGAGAGAACGATGAACCAACAATCCAACGGGCAGGAAGCGATCAGCGACCAAGAGCTACAAGAGATGGTTGCACAAACAGACAGTGGTGCACGTCATCCACCAGGCATCCCGGGGAAGATGCTTTTTGTTGTACCCATGGTGTGGTCACTATTCCAACTATGGGTCGCCTCGCCACTTCCTTTCATTTTAGCTTTCGGCGTATTTAACGATACCGAAGTCCGGGCCATACATTTAACCTTCGCCCTATTCCTTGCATTCACGGCCTATCCCGCAACTAAACGCTCTCCGCGGGAGATGATACCTGCCTTGGATTGGCTATTTGCCGTTGTGGGCTCTTTCAGTGCAGCCTATCTATTTATCTTCTATGAGGCACTGTCAAATCGCCCTGGCGATCCAACAACCATTGACTTGGCCATCGGTGTTGTCGGTATGGTGGTTCTGTTGGAAGCCACACGCCGGGCACTGGGCCCACCCCTTATGGTGGTGGCCATAGTCTTCCTGGTTTACACTTTTGGCGGCCCCTACATGCCAGATGTGATTGCCCACAAGGGTCAGAGTCTATCTAAAGTCATGTCCCACCAGTGGCTGACCACAGAAGGCGTGTTTGGTGTCGCGCTGGGTGTCTCCAGTAGTTTTGTTTTTCTGTTTGTGCTGTTTGGTGCCATGCTGGAAAAAGCGGGTGCCGGCAACTATTTTATCAAAGTGGCTTTCGCCATGTTGGGGCATATGAAAGGCGGCCCAGCCAAAGCGGCCGTAGTGGCCTCGGCGGCCACGGGTCTCATCTCGGGATCTTCCATCGCAAACGTGGCGACCACTGGCACCTTTACCATTCCGTTGATGAAACGAGTCGGCTTTTCGGGTGTTAAGGCGGGTGCCGTCGAAGTAGCGGGCTCTACTAACGGGCAACTCACTCCACCGGTAATGGGGGCCGCCGCCTTTTTAATGATTGAGTACGTCGGCATTACCTATATCGAGGTGATCAAGCACGCCATCCTACCGGCGGTAATCTCCTATATTGCACTATTCTATATCGTCCATCTGGAAGCACTGAAAGCCAACATGCAGGGTCTGCCCAAGCGAGTCATCAATACACTTGCGCATAAGCTAATGACCTTCGCGGCCATTGTGACGGGTACCTGTTTAATTGGCCTCGCTGTTTATTATGGCATTGGCTGGGTTAAAGTGGTTGCAGGAGATATGGCGATCTATATCGTCGGTGCCGTGACAATCGCTGCCTATGTTGTACTCATCAGATACTCAACTAACTATCCTGAACTAGAGATAGATGACCCCAATGACCCCATTTTAGAACTTCCCGAAGCCGGGCCGACGGTAAAATCGGGGCTCTATTTCTTGCTGCCCATTGTGGTATTGATGTGGTGCCTCGTGGTGGAACGCTTCTCGCCGGGTCTGTCCGCGTTTTGGGCCACCCTGTTCATGGTTTTCATTGTCCTGACCCAGCGACCGCTGGATGCCCTGTTTCGGGGTAATCATACGGATGGTTCACTTAAGCAAGGTTTTAATGACTGTATCGAAGGCTTGGTAACCGGTGCCAAGAATATGATTGGTATCGGTGTCGCTACGGCAGCAGCAGGCATCATCGTCGGCACTATCACCCTGACGGGTGTTGGTCAAGTGATGATCGAGTTTGTGGAGTTGATCTCTGGTGGCAATTTGATATTAGCCCTCATCTTCACGGCCGCTATCTGTATCATACTGGGCATGGGTCTGCCCACCACCGCCAACTACATTGTGGTATCCAGCCTGATGGCCCCTGTGGTCGTTGCCCTCGGCGCTTCCAACGACCTTATCGTGCCCTTGATCGCAGTCCATATGTTTGTCTTCTACTTCGGCATCTTGGCCGATGACACGCCGCCCGTGGGGCTGGCCGCATTCGCAGCGGCAGCCATTGCGAAAAGCGACCCGATCAAAACCGGTATTCAAGGTTTCATGTACGACATCCGTACCGGCATTTTACCCTTCCTCTTTATCTTCAACACCCAACTGCTGTTGATCGGCATTGGTAACTGGTTCGAACTCATTATTGTTATTGTGAGTGCAACCATTGCAATGCTCCTGTTTGCAGCCGCAACCCAGGGGTACTGGCTAACTAAAAGTCGGATTTGGGAGTCGGCCATGATACTGCTGGTCGCCTTCACCCTATTCCGTCCGGGGTACTGGTGGGACAAAGTTTATGATCCCATGCATGAGCTTGCAGCCACCGAAATTTCAGCGATTGCTGAAAAAGTGGCCGCAGAGGGCAATCTACAGATGACCGTCGCTGGAGAAAATGTTGACGGTAAATTTGTACAAAAAGCGGTCTTGCTACCTTTAGGCCCAACGGGTACTGGAGCTGATCGCCTATCTCACGCAGGCCTTGAGCTGCGTGAAGAGGGCGACAAAGTACTGGTCGACAATGTGGTCTTTAGTAGCCCTGCACAAACCGCAGGTATCGACTTTGACTGGGAGGTAATTAACATCAAAGTGGAAGCGGAGCGGCCACCTAAGCAGCTTATGTTTATCCCTGCGCTGATGTTGCTGGCGTTAATTGCCGCACTACAACGTAGACGTCTCAATGGAAAAGACGAGGTAGAGCCAGCCACTTCGGCTGCGTAGAAACTGGCACCGGCCCCAATACATCGTTGGGGCTGGTGATCCATTCCATCCAAAAGGAATACAACATGTTCAAACAAATTCTGATCCCGATCGACCTGCAGGAGACCGAGCTGGCTGCAAAAGCGATAAAAATTGCCATCGAGGTGGCCAGAAAGCACAACGCTGAAATCACGGCGCTGACCGTTATACCTGGATTTGGGATGCCTTTAGTCGCTACCTTCTTTCCAGATGATGCCATGGCGGATGCGGTTAAAGAGGTCGCCAAGCAGCTAAAAAAGTTTGTAGCGACAACCTTTCCAGATGATATAAAAACCCATGCGATCATCGCGGACGGCAATCCGCCGGAACAGGTACTCAAACAGGCCAAATCAATCCGTGCAGACTTGATTATTATTCCATCGCATAACCAATCGGCCAGCCAAGTCTTACTGGGCTCCTGTGCCGCTAAAGTGGTTGAGCATGCGAAGTGTTCGGTTATGGTGATTAAGGGGAAAATAGCTAACGAATAAGAACCAGTCGTACGAGCTTACGAGCAGCGACTTGTCCGTTTTGTTGGACGAGCCCGGTGGATTTGCAGATTGCGTATTTGCGAGTCAAACGGCATCTGGATAAACGGCTAGGTGATAGAGGATCTGTTGCCGGGCGCCACTGCAGGGGAGAACCATTGTGAATTCTGTTGCGACTTCACCGGCAATCCGCCGACCCACTGCCGTACAGTCGAATTTGGTGGCAGCCGTTATGAAGCTATACCCGAGTCACTTATCATAAAGGCTGGCTGTCAGGTGGCTGATTGCTGTTAATACGTCGCGGGCCTCTGAATAGATCGTTAACAGGCACCTTCCAGACAGATTTGTTCAGGGCCCCTTGGTCAATACACTAATGGGTAAAAAATCCTGCCTACCCATTGACGCATCC
>JBEVXT010000562.1:0-6623 GCA_040505955.1 Sedimenticola sp.
GCTGTGTCGTGTCGGTAGTGATTGACTGATCATTCGCATTTGACGGTCCTGCTTCACACTGAACATCTACATTGCTTTTGTCTGTACTAGTACAGACCTCTTTCAAAGCATTGCAGCTCACGGTGTTACAGTCTGGGGCACAGGGTCTATCTGGAATCTTACTGGTCAGATTATTGTCAGTCAGCTGTATAGGATCTGTCTGGACTTCCTTGGTTAATATGCAATTGGAAATTTTTATTTCCCTCGTGTTTGCAATATTACCAACGTTTAGTTGTCTATTCCATGTACATAGACAGATCAGCAGTGCCATGACTCCTAGCACAATTTCAATTCGGAGCGAACATGCTACAACCAATAATGTCAGAATTGTACATAGTTTGATTGTCTCCCTTGCATTACTCCTGTCAGTCCGGTGTTTAATTGAAGCACAAGATTGGGTTTGTGGCGCAACCCAGGGCATTTTCGTGCAGCAATTCCTAAACTCGTCATCACTGTCTCCTTCATTTGTGACGCCGCTACTGGCCTTTAGTTGATCAATTAAAGCACAAAGTTGGGTTTGTGGCGCAACCCAGGGCATTTTTGTGCAGTAATTGATAATCTCACAACCACGGTTGCTTTCAACCTTGGCCCTACTAGCGTTCCTAGTCCTACAACTTTGTAGCTCCCCCGGCATGTCTGCAGTACATCTAGGTGATTGTGGTGCATCACCGTACACAGACGTTTTCGAGGTACAAGAGGGAGGTTGTGGTGCACCTCTCTGGTTACTTGTACACCCGTCTTTTACTTGAGAAGAATTTACAGCTTTCTGCTCAAGATTATCGCCTGAGGCTCCATATTTAGCCTCCGTACGCTCACAGTATCTACATTCGGCGTCATAGCATGGACGTCTACTCAAAGCGTCACAGTTCGTGTGTAGTTTTCCTGGTCGGTGTTCAACTACAAAGTTATACGTGTATAACTCGGTCAACCATCTACTGAGTTGACCTTCCAGTACTTTGAAGTTCAGCAGCCAACGTAAGCTGGCGCAGTCGGTCCTAATCGTGAACTTGTTGCCATAAACATAGTGGTGAAACTGTCGTACAGCCAGTATCACGGCATACAATTCACGCCTTGTCGCACAGTATCGTCGTTCAGTCCTAGAAAAACATTTGGAGTAGTACGCAAGTACTTTCTCTTGTCCGTTCTGTATTTGTGACAGTATCGCTCCTGCTGCCGTAGCAGAAGCATCAGTACTGACGACAAAATAATCATCATTTGTTGGAAGTGCCAAAACGGAAGAGGACATTAATGCGTCTTTCAACACATTAAATGCCTGTTCACATTCTTCATTCCACGCAAATTTTCTCCCTTTTTCAGTCAGTTCATGCAGAGGTTTCGCTTTTTCTGAGAAATGGTGAATGTATTTTCGGTAGAAAGAGGCCAGTCCTAGGAATGATCTAACATCCCGAACGGATCTCGGGGTCGGCCAGTCTTTCACCGCTTTCACTTTTTCTGGACATGTTGATATGCCCTCCTCACTTATTCTATGGCCCAGGAAAGTCACCTCTTTCTGAAACAATATGGTTTTCTTGGGGTGTAGTTTCAGGTTTGCTTCTCGGAGTCGTTCAAATGCAATTTTCAGGTTTTCAAGTGCTTGATCAAAGGTTTTTGCATAGACTATGATGTCGTCCAGATACAAAACCAATATTTTGTAGGTGAGATCAGAAAATGTCATCTGCATGAGTCGAGAAAAGGTACTGGGCGCATTGCACAAACCAAAAGCCATTTTTACCCACTGCATTTGTCGGCCACCCTGTATGCTAAAGCTCGTTTTCGGTCGACTTTCTTCATCAACGTTAATCTGCCAAAATCCACTTCGCATGTCTAGACATCCGAACCAACTAGAGCCTGATAATGCATCTAAATTATCGTCAATTCTCGGTAGTGGTTGGAATTCTTTTATGGTAGCATCATTGAGCTTTCTAAAGTCACAACAAAATCTTACTGAACCGTCTGGCTTTGTAACTAACTGTATGGGTGACAGCCAGCTAGAACAAGAAGGTTCAATAACACCTGCAGCTTCCATTTTCTGTATTTCTTGCTCAGCTATTTGTCTTTTTGCCAGTGGTATACGGTAGGGATACGTCTTGACAGGTTTGTTATTTCCTGTGTCAATGTGGTGCTTTACCAGATGTGTGGTACCAAGATCGTCAGATGACTTGGAGAAAATATCCTGGTTGTCTACCAAGAAATCTCTTAATTTCAGTTTCTGGTCAGAGTCTAGGTATGTGCATGATTTCTCATACAGTTCTGTCATGTGCTCTGGTATTCGATTTTCTACCTTTGTCTGAATCTGGTTGGTACATACAGATACTGGTTCAAATACAGCGGCTACCGTATTTTCATATATGGTGCATGGTGTCTTTTTAAAATTTGCAAGCCGTATCGGTACGCTTCCAAATTTTGGGTCAACCAATACTCTGGCTACCATCAAGCCCGTTTTTTCCATGAACCCATTTTTAGGTTCCAAAATACCAACTTTATGTCGGTTTATAGGGTCAATTGGTTTCCCAGAGACGATTATTTCTGTCT
Organism: Sedimenticola sp.; assembly: GCA_040505955.1. Lineage (GTDB taxonomy): Bacteria > Pseudomonadota > Gammaproteobacteria > Chromatiales > Chromatiaceae > Vondammii. Next base: position 2,572 of record JBEVXT010000562.1, read on the forward strand.
CCGGTGGTATTTCAACCGTCTCTCCCACTGCAATTCTACAACATATATCATGATCAGCTTCAGAGTTCACAAAACATGGAATTCTCTCCCCTTTCAGGGTGATGTATCCTTTACTGAGCATAATATCACACTGATTTGTCAATAAAAAATCTAACCCTAAAATTCCATCCATTTCAATATCAGCTACTAACACATTTTGCTCAATTTTCTGTTTTCCCATACATAGTTCAATTTTTGTTTTGCCTAAAAATGGAGTTGCTTCCCCTGTCACAGTAATTAATGTAGATTGTACTGGTGTCAATTTTGGTCGAATCAAATATGGCCATTTTTCAATTACTTTATTGCTCAGAATGGTGCTACTTGCTCCAGAATCTATTAAAAATGTCACAAAATTATCATTTATTTTGGCGGCAAGAAAGTAGCCTTGTTTCGCAGCTACAGTATTTAATGCGATCGGGGGAAATTTTGTTCTGTCGAGATGCGACCGCTCCACCCCGACATAGTCTCGTTTCCCTGTCGTCTTCCATTCAAATTCTGTATTTGCTGTGGAAAGTTCTGAACTCTATTCGAGTTACCTCCCCTAGACTGATTGAAAGTCAGTCGGTCATTTGGTGATGCAAACTGATCAATATACCTGGGTCTGTTTGAGTTTCTGTGTGGCGCATAATTTGGTCGGTTATCAATGTTATTACGCCTTTGAGGTGCCACGTTTGAATTCCGTGACTGGTCATGATATTTTTGTGTCGGTGGATCTTGTAATAGTTTGTCTAACTTGCTGCTCAATGTTTTTACGGTTTCATTCAGGGTTTCAATTGTCGGTGTCTGGATTGACTTTGCAGAAGCGATGTGATCAGTCGCAGTGCAAACTGATTTATAACGCTGTCTATCTGCAATTCGGTGTGCTTCCATACGCACCGCTGTTTTTTCGGCTTCATCCAATGATTTAGCCCCCATTTCTCTTAATCTGAGCCTAATGTCAGTGTCGGTCAGTGCATCAATAAATACATCTAAGGCTAGAGCTTCAACAATCTCCTGGTTTGCACTCGGATATGCTTGTCTAGTCAATTTCTTAATTGCTTGAGCCAGTTCTGAGATTGTTTCATTTTTACCACGGACTCTAGATTTGAGTTGCGTGCGATATACTTCGGCACGTCCCTCCGACCCATATCTAGATTTCAGTTTTTCAACCAACGAGCCAAAATCTCGTCGTTCCCAAGGTGATAATTCGTTCAACAAAGATCTGGCACCCCCTGTCAATGAATGTGCTAAATACAATGATTTAGCTTCATAATTCCAGCCATTAATTTCGGTTGTTATGTCAAATTGGGTCAGAAAATCTACCAAATCCTCTGTCCCATGGAATTGTTGTGGTTTCATTTTTATTAATGAATTATCTCCCCTATACTGTTGGTAATTTCGTATAGGACTTGCATTTATATGGCGGTTTGTGTTGTAATTGTCAGTCATTTGTGTATTACAAGGTCTATCTAATGAATTTGACCTGTCTCCTGACTGAATTTGTGGTCGGTCAGTATTTTCACCATGGTTTCTACCAGATAAATTAGTTTGGTCAGTAATAGTAGATCTACTAGTAGGCCTACATTCATTCTCATGTGTTCTCATTCTGGTGTCAATTTGTGTTAATCGGTTTTCAATCTGGTCTCTCATCGAGCCCAAAGCCCGCTTCATTTCTATGGTAAAATCAGATAATTGCGAGTTAAGTCGGCTTGCTTGTCTATTGAAAGTTATCTCCGGATCAGGAGAATTTTGTTCCTGTAAACTTCCATTCATGTTGTCATGATGAGAACTGTCACCATGATCTAAACCATTTCCTGACACCGTGTCACTTATCGCATCTAGGTGTTCATCTGACATTTTGTCTAATTATTGGTTGCTTTTCTATTTTCAGTTTACCACAATGATGGTAAGCCAGTTACGAACTCAGACTCGGAGAGATGGTACCAAGCCTACAGAATGTTCCAGTTTCAATTTTCTGATTTGACTTGCTTTGTTTTGATAGTAAAACAATAAATTGCTCTGTTTTACCGTGTTATTGGGTGTACATTAATTTTTAGGTTTTAACACCACCAGGATTTCAGTTAAACCAATCAAAGAGAATTATTGTTCACCTTCTAAAGCCTAGTCCCAACCACCATGTCATCTCATCAGATCCGGCATATGCTACACAAGTTTCAAGATATGGATTTCAGTTCACCGAGATCCAATTTCATCAACTTTAGAAAACCAACTGGAGTGTTCAGTGTCGGTTTATCAATTTTTATCCCACTCTGGACACCATCTGATACGCCACCCAAGTGTCAGGATGAAAGGTGGAGAAATCAGTATTTGGGTTCGAGTTGCACCGAGCGGTTAGGCTATAAAGTTGGTGCATACCGGATCCGGTGGGATGGTTGGGAATTGGGAGAAAACAGAAGAAGGTGAAACATTATGGTATTTATTGGTGAAACAAGTTGATTGATACAATATATTACAATTAATTGGTGGTTGCCAAGTTGGTGTCAATTTAGGTCCTGGTGGTGGGCCACCAAAATCTGATTAGAACCTATATTTCGGGTTGAACACCGGTTTTGGAGAATTTCTGCATTTTACAGTTTCAAGGTGAAATTCACCAGATCCGGTGGTCAGCCTCTTGAACCAAGGTGGGGGTCGGGGGTCTAGTCATTTGTACCAATCTTGGTGTTAATACCAACCTCTTTGGTGTTCATGTTAATATTGGTCAGAGTCTCAGAGTACCAAGGTTGGTTACTTTCACCAAGATGGCGAGTTCCACCCGATTGGAAGTTCAAGTGGTCGGTTCATAGGTTTTGGCTAAAAGCGTTGAGACAGGGTGCGCAGAGGTTTATATAGGCCCGCCTTGCCACGTGATTGCCACGTGAATCTAAGTTTGACGTCACTCCGCATATTCGGGTAGTTCCGGTATTTTCCGGTCGTTGTGTCTCTAGGTTACGGCCAACGGATATTTCCAAATCATAATCGAGCAGGCCCGAGAATAAAAATGGCAGACAGGCAGACAATTTTATCCTGACAAAATCGGCCTCTAGGGTAAGTCATAGAAAGATTTAGGACTATTCCTTCGGCACAAAGGTAGAATATATTGTTATTTAATAATTACATGCAGGTTTGCGGGCAGACATTGCAATGTATCGCCAAAAATCCAGTCAGAACCCGAATTGGCAGGTGCGCAATTTTCCAGACAAAATACATCATTACATGAGCGAAGTAGGAACAACAGTTTTAATTAATTATTTCGATCAAACTAGTGCATGGATGGGCCAGCGTAGCACTGCCCCCATCTCACAAAATTGATTTGGTCCCCAAATCTAAGAAAGTAATTTTACATGAATACAATTGGCCCAGACAATGCAGCAATTTGACCCAATTAAGCCTGCTGCATTCTAGACATCACGTGACCGCACCGGAAGCACGTGATACCCATTGGAATGCAATCAGCTGATTTTCAATATTTTTACTAGGATGTCGATGTCACATAATGTATTAACATGTGGAAAACTGTTGTTCCATTTTACAAACAATTAAACATGGCATAATGAATACATGCAAGCATTAAAGTTTTGCAATCATAGACAATTAATGAGTTAAAACACCTGATGTTTGCATAAACATATTCAGTGTCTAGTATTTTATAATCCCCCAGTATAATGGAAGAGAATTTTGACACTGTCTATATTTTACCACGGAACTCAAATGTTTTTAGTTTACAATTTTACACATTAAATTGTTGGAAACAATTACAATTACATTCGTTAATAACATTACAATTAACAAGTTAATACATCTTCATCTGTGTTTCTTCACCTGGCTGTTTCTTCAGTTGGAAATCATCAGATCGAGTTTTTCATACCCTAGTCAGGTACGTATCAAAGATGCACATTATGGCGTGCTTAACACCATCATCATCAATCATCATCGCTATCATCATCATCAATCATCATCGCTATCATCAATCATCATCGCTATCAGCATCATCAACATCAATCATCATCGCTATCATCAATCATCATCGCTATCGT